>CALMFM010000154.1 GCA_937862575.1 uncultured Bacillota bacterium | reverse complement strand
AATCGCTGACGTCATAACCATTGTCATCCATGGGCGATTGATAATGCGGACTGACCCAAACAGTTCCTATTCCCAAACTCTTGATATAGTCTAATTTGGCCGTAAGACCGACAAAATCACCGATTCCGTCATCGTTGCCGTCGAAAAAACTCTTAAGAGTTACCTGATAAATTTGTGTTCTTTTCCACCAATCTTTTTTCATAAAAACAACCCCTCTTGTCAGTAATAATTATAGCATAGCCCCTGATTGATAATCAGTTTTTCAGTGCGGTAACGTTTTCATGTTTGGGGTAAGCGTCACCTAAAACTAAGGTTATTCCATGAGCTTCCAAATCAGACTTTCTTAAGGTCTTGTGACCATGATCAAGGATCAATTGGATTTTATCTAAATTCAACATTTTTAAAAACTTGTTTAAATTCTTGTTTAATATATCTTTCGAATCAAGCACTAGAAAATCAAATGAATTGACCAGGTCGATATCTTCAATGGTCAACATTTTCAGGAAATTTGTTCCTACAAGAATAAGTTCCTTCGATGCGGTCAGGTTTCTGAATTCACTTAGTTCTTCTTTGGATATTTTTGAATCTAGATTAATTACAAAACCGATATTGGCTTCCGTAGCTCTTCTTACTAATCTTGAAGCTTGCTTCTGGTCCGCAATTGTTTTTGAATCAACCGATATCAGGAATTCTCCGTCAAGATTATACTTCTTGATTTCTTTTGTCAATGATAAAGCAACAAGGTTATCCCACTCTGCTTCCAAGTCATTTGCCTTTAGAACCTGTTTTAAAGTATCTTCATCTCCAAGCATAGCGGTTTGGCTTGTCTTAGCTAACCAAAATCTCGGTTTGTTTGTGTGCCAATCACTAATCGAGTTCACTGCCAAAGGCACACTTTTTTTCTGAATGAATGAATTAACATTCAGCAAGACTGTCTTTCCTCTTTCCTGATGATATCGATAATTCCGATTATCAAGTACTATCCGATTGTTAGATTCGGCAAGTGATAGCAAATAGCGCATTTGCGTAAGTTTTTCTTTTGTAAGGATTGTACTTACTTGAATACTTGAAATATAGATATCCAAATCTGGAAATTGATCTAGAACAGAGTCCATTATCCGATTAAGCACTCTTTTATCTACAGTCTTTAATGTTAAGTATACTAAATTATATGACTCCAAATACAACTTGTCATAATGATTACGAGAAGTGGTCTTGATGAAATTAAATAACTCTGTCAGTATTTGATTGTATTTTTCAATGCTCTGTTCCTTAAGACAGTTAAGATAGTTTCTAATCTCGAACAAGATTATGGTTTTGATTTCAATGTCCTTGTTATCATTCAAAAGCATTGTCTCGTCGCCAATTTCGTAATATGAATTTAATTTCATAGATTTTGTCTCTTCGATTACTTCTGAAACAACAGCGTAGATTGTGAAATCACTTTTGGAAATAGTCATCTTCAATAGTTTTTGACTGTTGACAAGACCAATGATAATTTCTTCTGTATATAAGAAATCATCTATGAAAAGTACACGGTCCAAGGTCTTTTGGAAGTCCTCAAAGGCTAGATAATCTTGTTTTACACCAAAGAGTTTCTTTGCAGTAGCATTAAGAAAGTGGATAATGTTGTTCTCTATTTTTATAAGCCCTAAATTTGAACGGTCAATTAATGTAACAAGATTATGATTCAACTCGTTTATAGATTTTTCGGATTCAAGATCTCGAAGTTGTTTTTGCAGAATATTGGCGGCTAACAACACGAGTTTTTGTTGAAAATCAAAATCTTCTTTATTCGTGGAATAGACCAAGAAATAGCCGAATTCCATGTTAAGGTCAATTCCGTTTGCGAATAAGAGAACCGTATCGACAGTTTTATAGAATTGATGGCTGTAACGGATAAGATCATCATATTTGTATATCTCATTCACTGGTTTTGATTTCAAGATATCTTCGACAATTGTACTGCTTAAATCTATGTTAGGAATATCTTTTTCCAAAAGAAGGTTTTTTTGGAAGTAATAACTTTTAACTCCGTTTTCAAAAGGAACTAGATATACCAATTTTTGGAATTTATACAACTCATCTAAAGCTCTAAACAAGTTTAGGATAACGTCTCTAGGTTTAGAAGTGATTCGCTTCTGAAAGGCGATTGAAAGCAGTCTATAGACAGAATCAAAACGGTCGAGTAGAGGTCGACTTGGTTCAAGTTCGTCAATCAGAAAACTCAATTTCTCAATCTCGGAGCGATTATTCAGCTTCTTGGCTAATTCAAGTCCCGCTTCATAGAATATCAAGCGATAGTTTTTAGAGATAATCGAAGACATGATCGGGAAGTATTCATGATAGAATTTCCAAGCCTCATCAGTTCTTTCTAACTTAATGTTAATAAGAATAAAACGATCAAGATAGCGATGTTTGTTTTTAGATTTGATGAAATACTCCTGATACTTGTTTAGAGCACCAAGGTAATCTTCTTCTGCGAACATTATGTCTGATTCAGCAAGACAGAAAATCGGATTGTTATGGTTCTTATCGAATTTCTCGGCGTGGTGGAAATTCTCCCTCGCCAAGGAAAGATTATTTTCCTTTAAATATAACATCGATAGTTTAAGATATTTGGACACTAGATTGCTAGAAGAAATCGTATCTTTAATGCTTTTTAAGACCTCGATAGCCTTCTTATGTTCTTTCAATCCCTCATAACATACTGCATAATAGAATTTCTGCATTACCTTCTGATGGTCATTGGTAAGATATCTTTCTCTGTTTCTCAGCACAGATTCTAATTTAACAAAGTCTTCAGTGCGAAGTAAAGTCTTTATCATCTCTTCGATGATTTTTATTCTATCTTCTTGAGAATTAAAAAAGTCTTGACTCAGTTCTTCTTCAAGCACCGCAATAGCTCCGTCATGATTTCTCATGTAACGTTCTGTTTCGACCACTTGCATCAAGGCTTCCATAGCCAAAACACCGTCTTTGTCCTTCTTAGACATTGACAGTAAAGCTTTAAGATCATCTAGAGTATCTTGGTTCCGTTTGGCTTGTTTAAGCTCGGTCAGTCTTTCTGACAGATCCATCAAATCACCTTTTTTTGTTATATTCTTCGATGATATCTCCGGTCAAAGATTTGATTTGAGCCGTAATAGATTCATCGTTAATTTCTAATAAAGCATAGGTAGCTTCTGAAAGCATTCTTGTTCTTGACAATGATCCGGGATTTATGAACAATATGCCATCAATTTCCTTTAACATCCAACGATGAGTATGACCGAAACAGGCAATATTGACATCATTATACAAACAATGGTTAAGTAAAGAGGTCAAACCGAGCTTTACTGAATTCAAATGGCCATGGGTTAGATAGACCTTGAGTCCAAAAAAATCCATGGTCAGGCTTTCAGGAAACTTAGGTTCAAAAGGATAATTACCTTTGACACCATAAACGCCCAGTTCAATCAATTCCTGTTCACGCATTTCTGAATCACCCAAACTGATATAATGAGTCAATCCAGGATTTTGTCCGATTATGATTTTGACTGCTTCGCGGTCTCGATGATTGTCACTGAAAAGTAACAATTTCATTGTCAATATCCTCAATCAATTTGGCTAAAGCACGGCCTCTATGACTAATCATGTTTTTCTCGTCTCTTGTAAGTTCCGCCATTCTTTTACCGTTTTCATTTATGATGAAAAGCGGATCATATCCGAAGCCGTTGTTGCCTCTGAAATCTCTGGCAATCTCACCGTCGATTCTGCCTTGATAGGCAAAGAATCTACCTCCTGGAAAATATAAAACTATCTGTGAAATGAAATGAGCTTGTCGATTAATCTCATGTTCCAACTTGATAAGAAGTAAATCATTGTTTTCTTTGTCTATCGCTGAAGGAGAAAATCTTTTGGATCTTACTCCCAACTCATTAGGAAGCGAATCGACAACCAACCCGGAATCATCTCCCAAGGCAGGAAGATTATACTTCTTGGAAATAAAACTGGCTTTCTTATAGGCATTATCAAAGAAAGTATCACCGTCTTCTTCGATTTCATCGGCAAATCCGATATCGCCTAAAGAAAGGCAATTGATTCCATATGGTTTCAATAGCCCGGAAATCTCACATAATTTGTCTTTGTTATTTGTCGCAATTATCACATCTATCATATTTTTCACCTGTAATAATTTTATCATACTTGGCTAGAAATTGCCAAAAGGTTAAAGAAAATGGCTGAGATTATATCTCAACCATCAATTTTTGCTCTCATTTTTCCATTCAACCAAACTGAGAACTTCTGGATTAGGTCGTTTCTACCTACCAAAAGAATTTCATCTTTAGGTTCAAATGGTGTTTGGGAACTAGGAATTATGATTCTTTCGTTTCTTCTAATTGCCACGATATTGACACCGAATTTCTTACGGATGTCCAGTTCTAAAAGGTTGAATCCAATCATCTTTTTAGAAACCGAAAGTGAGATGAAACTGTATTCTTGGTCCAATTGTAAATATTCAAGGAAATTACCAGATATCAAAATCTTGGCCAAACGTTTACCTGTGGCTTGTTCTGGCCAAATAAGATGTTCTGGATCTACTCCTAATTTTTCTACTACTCTCGCATGATACTCAGACTGAACTTTGACATATATATCCTTGACACCCAAATCCTTTAAAATCAATGTTGTCAAGATGGAATTATCAACGTTCATTCCGGTTGCGACGATTACCGTATCATATGAAGCGATGCTTATTTCTTTCAGCGCTTCGATGTCAGTCGAATCCAAGCAGATGGCGTTTGTCACTATTTTGGCTATTTTTTCTATCTTATCAAAATTCTTGTCAATGACTAGAACGTTAGCTTCAAGATTGACTAACTCCTCAATAAGCGCTAAACCGAATCTACCTACTCCGATGACTGCGAATGATTTTTTTGCCATGGTATCACTCCATTTCTATATCTATACTTATTATACTTGAAACCTTGATTTTGTCAATCTAAACCGGTAAATTAAAAAGGACCTAAGACTATACAAAATTAACTGTTTATATTATAATGTTAGATAACGAGGTGACATAATGAATGAATTTGATGATTTATTTGACAAAAAAAAACCTGAAGAACCTGAAAAACCAAAACAAGATGGAGTAGAGGACTTCTACTTTCAAGCCAACTTACAAAGAAGAAATGGATTTTTATTGCTTATCTACATTGGTGTTCTGCTTGTTTTTAGTATAATTACACAGATATATTATAGTTATAAATATTCAGACACAGATCAGATTGTAGCCAATATCGTCGTAATCAATAATCTACAGGTTGATGTTACTCCTAATGAAGATACAGACTATCCATTCAGAATATCGATGACTGGAGCATTACTAAACAACTCGGGAATCGACTTGCCTCAGATGTGGATTGAAGTTGAATTCTACGACGCTGATGAAAATTCTCTTGGCGTTTATAACTACTCTGACACGGATATCGCTGATGGTGAAGTCATGAGTTTTGATGAAAGTGTGCTTGCGGACTTCAATCCTGATTCTTATGCTTTCAGATATGGTTTTGACGAAAGCAGTATGTTTTATACACTCATCGGATTCCTCCCTGTATTTATCTCAGGGTTATTGTTCTTAATCGTTGATTGGCAAGCATTCTCATATGATTGGCAAAGATTTAGAAAACGTTTAGGACCGATGATTGGACAAGTGATTTTAGGTTTCGTGATGGTTTACGCCGCTTTAATTCTAGCTCAGATTATTCTCAACGAACTGAATGTGAGTGGTACTAGTCAGAATGAAATGACAATCCAAGGGCTTTTTGACGCCAACCCTTTACAGATTGTAATGCTATTTCTTCTCCTTTGCGTATTCACTCCGATTACAGAAGAAATCATTTTCCGCAAGGTATTATACAACTTCGTTCAACCAAGAACCGGACATGCTGTAGCTATCATCATATCTGGGGCGGTATTTGGACTTATGCATGTAATAACTTATAGAGATTTCATTCAGTCAATTCCTTATATATTTATGGGTATGACATTCGGATACATCTATTACAGATCTCAAAAGAATATTTTTGTTGTAATGGGCGTTCATTTCCTTAATAACCTTCTATCTTTTGTCATCTATGCCTTAATGGCTTATGGAGTTTCAATATTATAATTACTTGGAAGACACAACATCGTGTCTTCTTTTTTTAAATAAAGGTAAATTTGATTATTGTTTTCATTTATAGTATAATTATTTAAGTTAATATTTATTGATTTATTAAAATATTTCATGCGTTTGAATCTTATTTACATCAACATGAAACGATCCATAAGGAGTCTATACAGATGAAAAAAACGATTATATTGGCCTTGTTATCTTTTGTTTCAGTTGTTCTTACCGCTTGCGATTTCCAATCAAGGGAAACCGTTGAGACGACTATTCCGACAACGGAAGCCATATCAACCACAACTGAATTATTTCCTGATAATACGTTAGCTGATTTTGAAGTGTTTGCCCATCTTGATTGGTCCCAGTTTGCTGATATCAGTTTGTTAGCTGCTAGAAGAATTTCCGAGCAATATTTTCTTTTTCAGTTTAAAACTCCTAGTTCAATTTACTTCTATGATTCCAGTGATGGCAGTTTTACATTAGTGTCTATTGATCTGGGTGCTCATGTGAAAATAAGAACATCTGGACCTATCACAGGTGATTCTATTGTTGCTTTTGCGAATTTAAAGGATGTCCATATTATTAGTCCTTCTGGCTACAATAACTTCACAATCCAGGCAGATGGTATCATCAACGACGTCAATTTCACTTCAGATGGCTATATTGCGCTGTCAATATCTGAACAAATCGAAGATTATCGATATGATGACAACATTGGATATGGTGAATTTCTTTATACCTTGATATATGACCAAGAAGGTAACTACGTTACTCATACCCAAGCTAAGCAATTAATAGAAGATGTGTTCGTGTATCAATACGATAATTACTTCACTCTATATCAATTGATTGATGATGAAATCGAAGAAATAATGACTTTAGTTGGGATTCACTACTCCCTATCCTATTCCAATGAGGTAGGATTGGCAATTCTGGCTGCTAACAATGTAACATTTACAGATATTAATTATTACTTTAGATTCAACGGCAGCGGAATTCTTGAGTATGTTACCGACATATATTCAAACTATGTTGCCTTTGACCTTTACAATCAAGGATTTTTCGGATTGAATTCAATCTACCAGAACAGTTATAGATTCTATGACTATGATGGTAGTTTCCTTTATGAAATTCCAACTTTTTATAATCAACTCGAATGGGGAAATAATTTTCACATTTTCCCAATTGATTTAAAATTCAGTCATTTATTGTATGACGGTGACCTCGTATTCATCAATAACGAAACTCTTGATGAAATTATTTTTCCTTATGAATACAACTATTTGGATTGGGATATATACACCGCCAATAATGGATATTATGTAATTGAAACCGGATACAACGAAATTATCTGGGATACAGAAGATCAATACATTGTTACAGATGGTATTATCGAAATAGTCGATGATGTCATTTACTACACAATTAGAGAAGACGGAAATGATTTATATTACAGTTTGGACAATGGCAATATTACCGAATTGTATTTGCCAGAAGGGTTAATAACTGATATGGCAAATCCGGATTGGGAGGGACATATTTTGTTGACCCATTTTGCTACAAATGACTTTCTCTTACAAAACTATGATCCGGAAATTGAAGCTTTTATATATAAATACTATTCAAACAATGAATTAATTTTCACAGCTAAATCTTTCATTGATGCCTTTATTTTTTATGCCCCTTACATCTTTGAAACCGATGACGGTCATTATGTATATTTGAAATGGTAAAACAATTGGATCCTTTTGGATCCTTTTTTTTGCAATAAAAAAAGGCTTTTATGAAGCCTTATTTTTATTCCTAACGAACTTTTTCTTTTAAAACCTTACCAGCTTTAAATGTAGGAGCTTTCAATGCAGGAATGTGAATTTGTTCTCCAGATCTTGGGTCATGTCCTACTCTTGATTTTCTAGTTTTAACTTCGAAGGTACCGAAACCAGTAAGTACGACCTTTTCTCCTTTAACTAAAGCTTCTTGTACAGCTAATACTGTAGAGTTCAAAGCTTTTTCTGCATCTCTTTTAGATAAGTCAGCCAAGTCAGCTATACGAGCTACTAATTCTGATTTGTTCATATTTTAATCCTCCTTTTCATTGTTATCTAAATTATAGAAAATATTTTTTGAAAAAGCAAGAGAATTGGCGAAAATTCTCACTTTTTTGTAAAAAAAAGCCATATTTTAGGCAAATATGGACTATTCTCTGTTCCTGAGAACTAAATTCAGCGGAGTTCCGAGAAAATCGAAACGCTCGCGTATTCTGTTTTCTAAATAGCGATAATAGGAGAAATGCATGCATTCAGTATCATTAACAAATAATACGAATGTCGGGCATTTTACCTTTACCTGTGAAGCGTAGTATACCCTGACGATTTTTTGGTTATGTTCTTTAGGCGGGTTCAATAACATGGCTTCTTGAATAACCTCGTTCAAAACGGATGTCGAAACTCTTCTGTTATAGTTTTCGAATACCTGTTCTATCACTGGAAACAACGTTTTCATTCTCGCCTTGGTCTTGGCAGACAGATAAACGATAGGAACATAGCTCAAAAACTTGAATTCGGTTCTAATTTTCTTTTCCCATTCAATCATCGTATGTTCGTCTCGTTCAATGGCATCCCATTTATTAACTACTAGAATCAAGGCTTTATGGTTTTCTAAAGCATAACCGGCAATATGCTTGTCCTGAAGTTGAATTCCGGTTTCAGCATCGATAACTACCAGGCAGATATCGCTTCTGTCGATAGCGGACAAAGCTCTGAGATTTGCGTATCTATCAACATTTTCATAAATCTTGCCGCGCTTTTTCATGCCGGCGGTATCAATTACAACATAATTATGTTCATCCTTGGTGAATTCAGTATCGATGGAATCGGTTGTTGTTCCACTTTCACTTGAAACTATGACTCTTTCATTGCCTAAAATAGCATTGGTCAATGACGATTTACCGACGTTTGGACGTCCGATTATCGCAATTTTGCGATAGTCTTCCGCATATTCGTCTTCAGTTTCAGCTGGTAAGTAAGCGATGACTTCATCTAAGAGATTACCAATACCAAGGCCATGAGCCGATGATATCATTACGACGCTGGCTGCGCCAAGTTCATAGAAATCAAAGAGATTTTCTCGATGCTTCTCGCTTTCAAGTTTATTAACCGCAACTACAATCGGTTTACCGCTTTGGTATAGCATGTCCATGACATCTCTATCCGTTGGCAAAAGACCGCTCCTGCCGTCAACTGCGAAAATGATAACGTCGCTTTCTTCAATAGCAATCTCGGCTTGGGCTTTAATCTCTGTTAAAAAAGGTGCATCGCTTATCTCGATGCCCCCTGTGTCAATGAGTCTAAATTGTCTGTTAAGCCAAGAAGCTTTTCCGTATATTCGATCGCGGGTTATTCCGGATAAGTCATCAGTTATCGATTTTCTTTCACCGATTATTCGGTTGAACAGAGTCGATTTACCGACGTTTGGACGTCCAACGATAGCTACAGCTGGCAACATACTACCACCAAATTTCTTTTATTTGTAATTTTTGAACAGGTCGGCCAATGACTGGTTGGAGCTGACATTTTCCGACAGATTCTTGTCATATTCTTCTCTGTTTTTCTTTTCTTGAATGGATTTCATAGATAAAATCATTGTCCACTTGCGTGGATTGAAATCAAGAATCTCAGCAGTGATGACATCACCCATTTTGATAACGTCTTCAACGCGATTGATTCTCTCTAAAGAGATTTCTCCGATTGGCATATAGGCTTCTACGCCTTCAACTTCAAGAATAGCGCCTTTTTCTTCAGTTCTGATTACTTGAGCCGAAACATGTTCGCCTTTCTTGAATTTAAGGTCAGCCCATGGGTTGTATTCAAGATGTTTTTTTGACAAAGCGAATTGCTGCTTCTCTTTATTGATGCTGGTGATTTTGGCTTCAACTTGATCGCCGACTTGAACTGATCCAGCCAAGTTTTCATCTGGATTCCACGAATAATCGAAACGGTTTAAGAGTCCTACGACTTCTTTTTCAACTTCGACAAGCATGCCAAATTGCATCTTTCTAACGATTGTGCCGGTTACCTTATCTCCGACTTTGTGATGTTTCAGGAAGAGTTCCCAAGGAGTTTCCTGTAGAACACTGATGGAAAGGCTGATTCTTTTGCCTTTTTTCTTGATTACCTTGACTTCGACTTCTTCGCCTTCTTTAAGGTATTCAGCTACATCCTTGACTCTGTATCTTGATACTTCGGAAATATGCACAAGTCCTTCAACATGTTCTGACAAAGATACAAAAGCACCGAATTCGGTTATCTTTGTTACTTTACCTTTAAGAATGTCATTTACTTGAATCTTGTCATATTCTTGGTTTTCAGCTTGTTTCAATGCTTCATATTGAAGTTGTTTACGGTTTACGATGATTCTTTCGTAACGACCGTTCTTGGCAATGTCAATTACTCTAGCGGTTACTTGTTGACCAACAAGTTCGTCTTTGCTTTCTCCGTCTTTCAAAGAAACCAAAGATTCAGGTAAAAAGGCTTCGATTCCATGATAATCCAACAATAATCCGCCTTTTACAGCTTTCTTAACTTTAAAAGTTGCATCTTTATCTATTACCAGATCTTCTCTGTATTTGTCTAATTTTTCTTTCTTGAGGATATCAAGTCTTGACAGCAACAATGCATCGCTTTCGTCGCCTTGTCTGAACTGTGTAACCTTTACTTGGATTTCATCACCTATGTTCAGAATGTCTTTCAGACTATCTACCTTTTCAGAAGTGAAATGATTTCTGTAGATTACGCCTTCACAGGAATAACCGATATCAACCAATACCTCTGAATCACTGACGTTTACAACCGTTCCGGTCACAACGTCTCCTACTTTTGGGATGTACAATCTCGTTTCGCCACTAATTCCCATTTCCTAAAATTCTCCTTTAATCTTCGTCATAAATTTATCATATAATAATTTCGTCACTTCTTCGATAGAGATATCGGAAGTGTCGATTAGTATTGCGTCTTCAGCTTGTCGCAGAGGATTGTATTCTCTGCTTGAATCATAGTCGTCTCGTCTTTGGATATCTTCGATGAGATCTTCCAAGGATTGACCAGTAATGCCTAATGCCTTCAATTCTTCATAACGTCTTTTCGCCCTTACTTTGACAGATGCAATCATGAAAACCTTCAGGTCGGCTTTAGGCAAAACCACGGTTCCGATATCGCGTCCGTCCATGACGACGTTGTTTATCCTGGCTATTTGTTGTTGGAGTCTAACCAATTTGTTTCTGACTGGAACATGGCTTGAGACCAGTGATACGTTGTCAGCGACTTGTTTCTGTCGGTTTAAAACTGTCATGTTTACTCCGTCCATATACAATTCGCCGTTTTTGAAGATGAATTCTGTTTGATCAAGGAATCCATAATCATATGGGTTATCAAGTTCAGTACCGAGACTGATGGCTTTGTAAGTCGTCGCCCGATACATGGCTCCGGTGTCAATGTAGATATAATTTAGTTTTTTTGCCAAATTCTTGGCGACAGTCGATTTACCCGCTCCTGCCGGTCCGTCAATGGCGACACTGTGAAATTTCATAACAGCCTCCATAACCTTAAACATTATACCATAATCAAACCGATTTTCTACAAAAAATGATTAGAAATCTTCACCATTATTGCTGAGATTCCAGAGTTTTTTTATCTCGTGAACCTTGAGCACTCGGTAGTCTCCGCGATTGAGTCCTTTTAGGTCGACGCAGCCATAACGTTCACGCTTAAGTTTCAATACCTGATGACCGAATTTCTCGAACATCCGCTTAATCTGATGATATTTTCCTTCAGTGATTACGATGTTCAAAAAAGTATTTTCTTTTGAATCGTCGTACTTCACATTGAAAATTCTCG
>CALMFM010000153.1 GCA_937862575.1 uncultured Bacillota bacterium | reverse complement strand
AATCAGCTGGTTTTTGCCCTCATAATAGGTAGCCTCGACTTCCAAAGTGTCGCCTCCGGCTTGAGTATATGCCAGGCCTGTAACCACACCGATCATGTCCTTTTTAAGAACTTGGTTGTTTTTGAACAGTGGTTTGCCAAGATATGTATGCAGATTCTCACGTGTGACTTTGACTACGTCTTCCTTCGAGATCAAGATCTCCTTGATCGCTTTTCTGACGATGGACCCCAAAAGCCTCTCCAGCTGTCTGACTCCAGCTTCTCTGGTGTAATCGTTGATGATCATCTTGATGGCACCGTCAGTTATCTGGAATCTTGCTTCGTCAAGGCCGTGGTTGGTTACTTGTTTATGAACCAGGAACTTGCGTCCGATATAGAATTTCTCGATTTCTGTATATGAACTCAATTCGATGACTTCCATGCGGTCACGCAAAGGTGCCGGGATGTTTTGCAAGTAGTTGGCAGTGGTGATGAACAGAACTTGTGACAAGTCGTAATCCTCTTCGACGTAATGATCGGAGAAGAATTGGTTCTGTTCCGGATCGAGCACTTCCAACAATGCGCTCGACGGGTCGTTTCTTTCATTCATGACAAGCTTATCGATCTCATCAATCAGGAAGACCGGATTGGTGACCTTGGCTTTGATCATTCCGTTGATGATGCGGCCAGGCAAGGCACCGACATAGGTTCTTCTGTGTCCGCGAATCTCGGCCTCGTCATGGACGCCACCAAGTGAAGTCTTGACGAATTCTCGTTTCAAGGCTTGGGCGATCGATTTTGCCAAGGATGTCTTTCCGACTCCTGGAGGACCGGACAGGCAGAGGATGGTCTGTGGATTTTTGCCAGTCAACATTTTGACTGAAAGATATTCGATAATCCTTTCCTTTACCTTCTCTAGTCCGTAGTGCGAGTTCTCAAGCTTCTCGATGGCGATGTTGATGTCGGATTCGTCTTCGGTCTGTCTAGCCCAAGGAATCGAGATCAACACTTCTAGATATGTCCTGACCACTGAGGCTTCACTGGAAGCCGGAGCCAAGTATTCATAGCGCTTAAGTTCCTTCAGCGCTTTGTCCTTGACTGCCGGTGGCATGTCGGATTCTTCTATCTGATCAAGAAGTTTCTTGGCGTCATCGACTTTCGAATCGCCGAGTTCTTCTTGAATTGCGCGCATTTTTTCTCGCAAATAATATTCTTTTTGGTTTTGGTCGGCGGATTTGCGGACCGTTTCATTTATTTTCGTTTCGATAGATTGCAGGTTTTTCTGTTTTTGGATGTCTTCAAGCAGATATTGAAGGCGTTGATTGATCGAATTGGTCAAAAGATATTTAATCCTGTCGTTTTCCGGGATGCGAATTTCCGCAGCGACGAGATCGCATAGTTTGTCAGACGTGATTCCGCCTTTTAATGAATTCAATACCGCTTTGGAATCCCGGAACAGGAAGGTCGCGTTCTCGACGACTTCCTTCGAAACCATCTTGAGCAGTACCTGTTCCTCATCGAGGTTTTCTGGTTCCAGAATCATCGAAGTGAAATCGATGAGATAGAATGGCTCTTTGGTCACGAGGTCATTCAGTTTTACTCTGGTCAATGGTTCGAATTTGATCTTGTAATTCCCGTTAGGCAGTTTTATCTTTACGGATATCCTAGCTAAAAGACCGACTTCGAGGAAATCGGTGAATTCAGGTTCTTGGATATCGGGATTGGTTTGGAATGCCAACAGCACATAGCCATCGCGATTGCTTTCGGCTTCGAACACTGCATCTTTGGAGAAATCTCTTCCGACTTCGACTCTGACGTCGCCACCAGGAAGAAAGATGATTCCACGAATCGGTACAACCGGCAGGCAATCGGTGAATATCTTCTTTAAATTGTACATATGTTCACCTCAGTTTCTTAAGTATATTCCAGATTTATTTTAACATAACTGATAAAAAAAACCTAATGTTTTGATGAAAGAGACTCCATGATGCACATAGGTTTTTTTATAGTATGTTTTTTTTGTGAATTATCAATTGACCTTGGCTTTTTCGACAATCAGATCCAAAGCTCTATAGTAACCGATTTCGGAAACAATCGCAGAACGAGGGATTGCTTGTTTGACTTGCTCGATGGTGATGTTCTGGGATTTGTATTGTTCGGTTATTTCTTGATACTTGGCTTCGATCTCGGCTTCAGTCGGTTCGATGTTCTCTTTTTTGGCTATAGCCTCGATGACCATTTGTTCTTCCAAGGTCTTCTTGGCTTGGACCATCAGCTCTTCTTTAAACTGCTCTTCGGTCTTGCCCATGTATTGCAAGTAGGTGTTGTAGTCAAGTCCGTATTGTTGGATCTGTTGTTTAGTTTGGTCCAAAGAACGGTTAGCCTCTTCCTTGATCATTTCCTCAGGGAGTTCGAAAGTGGCGTTTTCAACGGCTTTCTTGATCACGGAAGTCTTGATATGGTTTTGGTTCTGTGACTCTTTGGAAGCCAAGATTTCTTCCTTGGTCTTGTTCTTGTAATCTTCAACAGTTTTGATGTTCTCATCATTCAGTTCAGTGATGAATTCCTCGTCTAAAACCGGTACTTGTCTTGTCTTGATTTCATGAAGTTTGCAGACAAAAACAGCTTCTTTGCCAGCCAATGTCTTTTCATGGTAATCTCCCGGGAAAGTGACCTTAACATCTTTTTCCTCTTCGGATTTCATACCGATCATTTGTTCTTCGAATCCTGGAATGAATGAACCAGATCCGATGACGAGTTCGTAGTTCTCAGCTGTTCCTCCATCAAACTTGACTCCGTCAACTGATCCTGAGAAGTCGAATACGGCAGTGTCACCGTTTTCCAATGTGCCTTCTTCTTTAACGACCATTTCGGCGTTTTGATCAAGTTTTCTGGCTATTTCTTGTTCGATTTCCCAATCGCTGGCTTCTGCCGGCAGAACGTTTACTTCGATGCCAAGATATTCGCCAAGGACAACTTCAGGTTTGACCGCGACTGTCACCTTGTAAGTAAAGTCTTCTCCGCGTTTTATTTTGTTTACATCCATGTCGATTTCCGGTTGAGCGACCACTTCGATGTCGTTCTCGACTACGGCGTTGTAATAGGTTTCTTGCAGAACATGTTGGATAGCTTCTTCATAAAGCGATTCCACTCCGTAGGTGCTTTCATAAATATGTCTAGGAGCTTTTCCCTTGCGGAATCCCTTAATTTCCACTTCTTGGTTTTTTTCTGCGAAAGCGTGGTCAAGACCATGTTCGAACTGTTCTTTAGTGACAGTTACTTCAAAATGGACTCTTGAACCGCTCAGTTTATCAATAATCATTGTTATTCCTCCGTTTTTCTCACTTTAGTGATTATATCAAAAAGTGCATATAAAATCAATCTTTTTACATATATAATTTCTTTGCCAAAGTTATATATAATTTACTTAGTACTACTCTTCATGAACAATGTGCCTTATAAATAGAAAAAAACACACAAGAGACGAATCATCTCGTGTGTTTTGTTATATGCATGACTGGGAACACATGATTAAGTAAAAACTTATATAGATTTAAGATACAATGAATGTGATAGTTGTTTAATGTGTGTTGTAGCAATTACGTAAATGATAGATATGTCTACCCCTTCGTATTGATGCGAGATTATATTTTTTAAGCCAATTACTTTTGACCAATCAATGCTTGAATATTTGCCTTTCTCTGTATCCGAAAGTTTCTTTGCAGTTTCTCCGATTTGTTCTAAATTCAGCATGATTGCGTCTATATGCAATTCATTCTTCTCGAAAATTTCTACAGATGTCATGCCTTCCATATATTTTTGGATTTTTTCGCAATATGTGATGATGCGCTTTATATACTCCTTATCTTTCATAGATCAATATTCCTGTTCTCATAATCTCTTCTTCAATAGTCGACATTGGCTTAACAGTTCTATTACTGAGCAATCCTATTTTTTTTTGCAATTTCATTCGCAAATTTTCAGCAAACCCGAAATACTCCAAATCAAAAAGATTGGATATCATATATAAATCGATATCACTCTCTTCATTGGCTTGGCCTTTCACATATGAACCAAACAAGTATATTTTTTCAATATCGTAATCCTTTGCTATATCAGACACGTCTTCTTTTATTGTCAGATACGACAGGACTCCAGGTGAATAGTTTCCAGCCGAATATTCTTCCATTTTAACTCTCAATAACCTATCCATCACCAAATCCAGTGTCCACTCGCTTGGTTTTCTTACTTCTTGTTCCCAATTTCTCAATGTTTTAACAGGTACACCTGTCAACAAGGATACTTGTTCCTGGGTTAATTCCAAGTTATCTCTTAATAATTTTATATTGCTAACCATATTATTACCCCCATCAATATTATATACCTCATTGGGGTAGTTGTCAACATATTTATACCCCATTGAGGCAGTTGGAATAATAACATAATTCGATGTAATTTAAACAGTGTTCCTATAAGGATTCTGTTTTAATATGTTAAACAAACACCCTAGTATCTATCAAATGGATGTTTTTTTGAGTATCAATCAAGTAAATTTAAATAAAAAAGTACAAAAGAATTGTTCTTCTGCACTTTATAAATGATTTAGTTAAGATATCAAAAAATATTATTGAAAACTTCCTTAACCCGATTTGGAACCTTCTTTATCGATTCGCCAATCACACGTGGGAACAAGACGATAGCCTCGGCAAAAGCCATCTTCTTGATTTCCTTCTTGCTCATGCCTTTGAGATTCATAAACAAGAAGTTCCTACAGATGATTCCAACTCTTAATGATAACAATGCGTTCCCCGCTCCTTGAGCCAAGGATCCGGTTATCGTCTTGAGTATCGGCATCTCAGCTAATGCATTGAGACTTGATTGCGGGAAAATCTCCGAAAACTTCATGTCTTCAAGACTTTCGGCGATGATAGCTGAAGTCATAACGCTGAAGGATAACCTGCCTAAAGCTGCATAGCTTGGTCGAAATCCACATTTCATGACCAATTCCTTTATCAACCTGAGATTGATTGTCAAGACGGCAATGGCATCTAGTTTACCATTCTGGCTGATGGCAGTGGTCAAGAACACCGATTCAGCGTGAGTCACGATGATTTTGTTCAATTCCTTCTTAATTGTCTTGTCAAATATCTCGGATAAGTTGGCCTTCAAGGTTACTGGATCCGACAGACTGTATTTGATCGCCTGTTTCTCTTCATCCGACAAGTATTCTGCTTCCAAAAGATTCTTGGATACTCTTTTATACATCGCATAGTTATGACGAGTGTTCTCCTCTTCGGAAAACAATGAGTCCATCGAAAAAGTCGGCGAAAACATAACCAGGACAATCGGCCTGACGATCAAGAGAATGAATAACAGAGTCGATACCCCGTAAAATGCATATTCAACATAAGGACTTATAGTCCTCAATCTTTCTCCCAGCTGCAATACCGAGCTGAGAATCATCAGGATAATGAAGAACAGCGCCGCTATTCCAATCACAATCCAGAATGTCTTTCCAAGTTTACGCATGATTTACCCCCTTGAATTTATTTTCGACATATTTTATATCTTTGAAGATCTGTTCTGTAAGTTCGGCTTCCGTCGTGAATTTCATCTCCGGACGTAAATACTCGACGAACTCGATTTCAATCAATTCGTTGTACAGATTCCTGTTTATATTGAAAACATGGGTCTCCACTGTCAGCGGCAAGCCGAAATAGGTTGGCTTGTTGCCGATATTCGTGATGCCGGGATATCGTTTCCCGTTGAATATTACACAGGTATAGTATACACCTGATTTCGGTAAAATATAAGGCATGTAGTCAATATTGGCAGTAGGATATCCTAACCTCTTACCAATACCTCTTCCGGAGACGACCAAACCCTTGATTGCATAATTCCTTCCCAAAAGGTGATTAGCTATATCGAGGTTTCCATCAAGCAGGTTTGCCTTGACTCTAGTAGATCCTATTTTCAGGTCAAGATACTTCATTTCGGGGACTACTACTGTTTCGAACTTTCGACAATGTTTAAGCAGATTTCTGTCTCCTTCGCCTTTGTACCCAAAACGGAAATCAAAACCAACGACGACAGTATTGGCATCACTTAAGAACCTGTCGATGAATTCCTTGGCTGACATGTGGACCAGATGCTGGTTGACTCTCATAACATATAGTTGATCGACACCGAGCTTCTTGCATACCTCGGCTTTGTCCTCAATAGTCGTCAAACAACGATGGCGCTCTTGGCTTAGATAAGCTTTGATGTTCATGGAGAACGTGAAAACTGCGAGGGATATTCCTTTTTCCTCGGCTATTTTCTTTGCTTCTTCGATTAGGTTGACATGAGCCAAGTGCATTCCGTCGAAATAACCTAGACAGATGACAGTGTTCTTGTCATTTAAAAAGTCATTGTATTCCAGATATCTTATTCTCAACACCATTTCACCGACATTCTCATTTGATTTCTGGGTTCATCATAGTAATATATTGCCAGCGGCTCTCCCGCTTTGTTTCTGATAATTGTATCCGTCTTGCTTGGAAAAAGGTCCGGTTCCAGATAACGACCGTTGTCCACCAATCTAGCTATTTCTTCATCAGCCACGAATTCAGATAATCCTAGAAATGCGAATGGTTCTCTGATTTGAAAATTACCTTCTTTCAGTTCTTCCAAGGAACAGGTATCTTCGATAAGAAAATCCTCGATGGCTGTTCTTCTGAGTTCGGTCAAAGTTCCGCCGATATCCAACAATTCACCCAAATCCCTGGCGATACTTCTGATATAAGTTCCTTTGGAAACTTTCAAAGTTACTTCAAAGCGATACTTTTTGCCTTTTTCAATGACCTTGAAATTTTTGATTTCGTGCACTTCAATGTCCCTTGCATCCAAATCAGGGAGCGGAATGTTTTTTCTCGCCAGCTCATACAACTTTCTACCATTTAATTTCACCGCTGAATAAGCGGGAGGAAATTGTTTCTGTTTACCTAGAAAACTATTGATAGATGAAAAGACCCTCATATCGTCAAGTGATGTAGCATCCTTGATTTCCAATATTTTTCCGGTGATATCATCGGTGTCTGTCCTGATACCTAAACAAAACTCGGCTTCATATGTTTTAGAGTGGTTTTCCAGATATTTTACTAGTTTGGTTGCTCTGTCAATGCATAATACTAAAACTCCGGTCGCATTGGGATCCAAGGTCCCGATATGGCCGATTCTTCTGGTCTTCAAGGCTTTTCTGGCGATGTTGACGATATCGTGGGAAGTGAATCCCTTGGGTTTGTCTATAATCAGGATTCCGTCCATTGCATAATCCTTTCTATTCGTTTAGTTCCAACAACTCTTCCTTGTAGATTGAACCTTTCAAGCGATTGATTTCCACTCCGTCTTCGATAATCAATAAAGTCGGTACACCGTCGACAAAATGTTCCTTCACAAGTTCTTTCTCCAGATCGACATCATGGAGTTCAATTTTGTAGGTTAGCTGGTTCTTTTCTTCGAGACGAAAGATTCTTTTGCGAAGAGTATGGCATTTGCCACAGTAGGTCGCATAGAACAACAGATACTGTTTCATATTTTTCACCTATTTAAAATAGAGTACTGTAACCCCTTTACCGCCTTCGTTTTGGCCACCAGAACGATGGCTTTTGATGACGTTATGGGTTTTGATGTATTCATCGACACCCTTTTTCAAGGCACCGGTTCCGTAACCATGAATCACATAACCGAATTCGAGGTTGTTGATAAGACAATTATCGACGAACTTGTCGAGTTCTTCTATAGCTTCCAGATAACGCATTCCTCTTAGATCAAGTTCCACCTTGGCTTCACTGGTTTTGGTCACGGTACCAGAGGCTTTTTGTTTTTCCACCACCGGCTTTTCCACGAATTCTAGTTCATTCTCAGATAGTGTCACAGATAGAGTGCCCATCAATACTTCATATTTGCCTTCTGACAATTTTTTATTTACTATCCCCTGACGTTGGTAAGGTATCAGGAGAACCTTGTCTCCGGGAACTATTTCTGTATTTCGGACCTTCTTGTAATGGACTCCTTCAGGATTGATAGTTTTCGATTCGTGTTTCAATCTAGCCAGTTCGTGTTCTTTGAATACTGCGGAATTCTTCAATTGGTTTAGCTCTTCGATAATACGATTGGCATTGGCTTCCAAGGCTTCAAGCTCAGAGCGTTTCTCTTTTTCAAGTTTCTCAATCAATTTATTTTGACGAATACGCTCTTCCAGTTGCAATTTGTCCAATTCATCTTGTTTGGATTTAAGAATGGCAATCTGCGAATGATGCTCCTGGATTTCTTGATCGAGCTCGATACTTTGTTTCTCGAGTTTGCGGATCAAATGGCTGATATCGGTATCAAAAGACAACGACACTTTTTCAGCAGCGCTGATTATTTCCTGTTTTAATCCTAATCTTTTGGCTATCTGCAAAGCGTTGGATGTTCCAGGAACTCCGATTTTCAGACGATAGGTCGGTCTCAAAGTTTCGATGTCAAACTCTACTGAGGCGTTTACTGTGTCGTCGAGATCGAAGGCATAGGTCTTTAATTCCGGATAGTGGGTGGTAATCATCGAATACAGCGACCTGGTTCTTAGGTGGTTGATGATGCTTATCGCTAATGAAGCACCTTCCTTTGGGTCGGTTCCCGAGCCAATCTCA
The DNA here is from genome assembly GCA_937862575.1 of uncultured Bacillota bacterium. GTDB lineage: Bacteria > Bacillota_I > Bacilli_A > Izemoplasmatales > Hujiaoplasmataceae > 4572-104. Next base: position 20,857 of record CALMFM010000153.1, on the reverse strand, counting down.
TCTAGGAGAACCAAAGAATCAGGTGTAGCATTGTCCAGGATATTGATTATCTTAGAGATGTGCGAAGAGAAAGTCGAAAGCGATTGTTCGATTGACTGCTCATCGCCGATATCGGCAAAGATGTTTTCAAAGACGATGGTCTTCGATCCTTCATCCACTGGAATGAGGATTCCAGATTGCACCATCAGTGACAATAATCCCAATGTCTTTAAAGCCACGGTCTTTCCACCGGTATTTGGTCCGGTGATGATGACGTGGTGGTAATCGTGGAAATTCATATTGTTTCCGACAACTTCTTTTGCCGGAATCAAAGGATGTCTGGCATTCAAAAGGTTGATGTTGTCTTTGGTAAGTTCTGGTTTGGTGCAATCGTGGATGTTGGCGTATTTTGCTTTGGCAAAAACGATATCCAGATAAGTCAGGATCTCCAGATTGTTTCTAAGATTGGCTGAATCTCGGCCAACAGTCTCAGTCAGTTCTTTAAGTATCTTCTCGATTTCATTCGCCTCTTCGACAAAAAGGCTTTGAAGCTCATTGTTCAGAATGAAACAACTCATCGGTTCCATGAAGACGGTCTCACCACTCGCGGAAGCGTCATGGACGACACCCTTGAAACTGTTCTTGAATTCGGCTTTGACCGGTAGGACAAGACGATTGTTTCTGATCGTGATGATTGAATCGGAAAGTTTGGCTGATTCACTTTGCAAGAGCGTCGCCATCTTAGAATCTATTCGTTCCTCACTGATCTTAATCTTTTTTCTGATGGAAGTTAGTTTCATTGATGCGGAATCATAGATTTCACCTTTCGGGTCAATCACTGATTCGATGGCTATTTTTAGTTTCGGCAGACTTATCAATCTATCGTAGTAATTATCAAGTGCCTCACTCGGGATTTCCAATTGCTTGACCTTTTTGATATAAGTAAGGTTTCGCATCACTGCTTCCTGGTGACTGACTATCTTCAAAAGTTCTTCGATGCTAAGAGTCGAACCGATTTCCGCTTTTTTGATTGCTTCTTTTATGTTGAGAACTCCGGTCATCGGAGTTTGGTCATAGCGCAGAATCATAATCTTGGCTTGACTAGTTTCACTTAGAAGACGTTCGAGTTCAAGACGGTTGGCCATTGGTGTCAACGCAGAAATATCCGGCTTGGCCAGATCGGTTGCCGCAAGATCGCGTATCTGTTTCAGGATCTTGTCGAATTCGAGTTTCTTCGTTTCCGCATACATCGTGTTCACCTTCTATCTCTTCTATTTTATCATAACTTATGTTAAAATAGTATCAGGAGTTGAGACAATGAATTACGAATTGACTTTGGCACCACATGACTTGGAAAGATTCATAACTTATTACCGCAGTTTTAAGGAACAAAACGATGATCCGAGAATCCTTCACGTTTTCAAAACCGATGATTTCCGAATCACCGTTTATAATAGTGGTAAAACGCTGTTTCAAGGCAAAAACGCCTTTTCTGAATATGAGGTTTGGGCTAGACATTTTGGACTTGAAATAGAATCAATTCCTGATGAAACCGCATATCAGAATCAATACTTCGACAAACGTGTTATTGGATCAGATGAGGTCGGGACAGGTGATCTTTTCGGACCGATAGTGGTTTGCGCCGCATACGTGACGCCTAAGGATTATCCCTTGCTTGATGAACTCAGAGTCCGTGACAGCAAGACTCTTTCTGACCAACAAATCAAGGAAATTGGTAGTAAATTAATTGAGAACCTGTCTTATCATGTTCTTGTCCTGCCGCCTGAAAAGTTTAATGAGTTAACTTCTCAAGGTTTTAATATGAACAAGATCAAAGCCTATCTGCATAATCACGCCATCAAGAAAATGGTCAAACAGACCGCTCAGTTTGATAATGTCATCGTTGATGAGTTCTGTTCGAAAGAGAATTACTTTTCCTATCTGGCAAATGAAGATCCATACCAAAAAATCAATTTCCATATAAAAGGTGAATCAATCCACAAAGCTGTGGCTGTTGCGTCGATTATAGCCAGATACAAATTCCTGCTAGAGATGGATAGACTCTCTCAAGAAACTGGAATTGTGTTACCAAAAGGAAGCGGAGCGCCTGCAGATGCTATAGCAAAACTTATATTTCTCCAACGAGGGAAGGACATCTTTTCTAAAATTGCAAAATTAAATTTCAAGAATTTCGAGAGAATATTCAACTAGATAGATACAATGATTTAATACAAAACGGCACTGAAATTGTGCCGTTTTGTAATTTCATAAAAATGATTTCGTGTTGAGTGACTAGAATACCAGAAATGCCACAAGTAATGAGGCAACACCGAATACCAACACTAAGATTTGGACCCCAAGATCACCTTTAAACATCTTTCTCATGATTTCGAATTTTTTCGAATTCCAAATGAAAGGTGGTTTCAAAAGACCAATGTAAAGACATAAAACTCCATAAACAATAAAGAATATTCTCCAAAACATATGTGGACCTCCTATATATAAATTTTATAAATTGGCTTTTTTGACATACAGTTTAAGCAAGAGGAAGGCAAATAGAATGTTATACACTACTCCTGCAAAGAAATATACCATGAAAGTGAAATTGACATCTATCATTGGCAATAACTCCATCTGGATCAACCTTGCCGGCCAGAATCCCGGTGAAAACACCAGAAAGACTTCCTTCCATGATTGAATCCAGAAAACCAATACAGGAATTATCAATATCAATCCCGAGGTCTTCATGACTACGAAACCTTCCACTTTGTTTCTAGCAAAAGAATTGACTATCAACGCTATAGCAGGGGCTTGTAAAGCGCCTACTACTGCGATGAGGATTATATTCCAAATCGATGTGTTTGGCAGGAACCCGGTCGCATAGGTCAATAATATCATCGCTAGAACGCCGAAAACATAGCTAATAACCAATTTCATGATGACATAGAGTCTTACCGAGAATGGCGTTATCTTCAAACTCATCAGCACATTGTCGTCTCGGTCGTCAAGCAAAGTGAATGCCGTGACCGCACCAAAGATATATCCTGTCATGAGGATCATGAACATCGCCACGATTTGCGGAGTCGGGTTCCCCGGTTGGACAGCGTCTTCTATAACAGGTATTATGAAATACCCGATGCCTCCGAGAATGACAGGAAATAAGATGAAGAAGATATTCATCTTGTCTCTGACTATGCCTCTTAATTCTGATTTTAAAACTGTTTTAAACATAATATATTACACCCCACTTTGTTTTACGGCGTAATCCTGAAACTTTGGTAAAACAAGAAAGCGGTAAATCAAGATCGCTCCAATCAGCATATATCCCAAACTGAAATAATATTGCCAAGCATATGTATAGGTAGTGAATCCTCCCCCTATGACCTCCGAAGCTGCCTGGATTGGACTCAAAGCCATCAGGTATTGAACCCAATCGCCTTTGATGACATTCAGCATATAAAGCACTGTCGGAACCATCAAACCGAAAGCGAAAATCATAATGTTAACGAGCATTCCCGTGAAGTTTTTCTGATAATACGCCATGAACAAACCTAGTATTGTATGAAATGCGGTTGCGAGTGTTATTCCCACGAACATTAAAAGATAATTGATTTCTACATGTTTGATCCAAACGAAGGCTCCAATGATCAAAATCGAGGAAAACATGTTATGCACAGTATTAGCAAGCACTTTTGACAGAACGAGTTCAGCATTGCTGGCAGGTGTCACAAGCATCGTTGAAATGGTCGATTCGTTCTTCTCGAAGAACATGACACTGCCGATGAACATGATGCTCATCATCGTGGCGTCCACGAGTAACACCATTGGTAGAACCTTATCCAGGATATTGCTATCGAGGAAATAGAGAATGGCACTCCACATCAAAGCAATCAGAATACTGATGGCGAACACATTGTACTTGTTCAGCCGCATCAATTCTCCTTTAACGAGAACCAGAATCCTATTCCGTTTCATTGCGCAATCCTACTCCCGTGACCTTGATGAAAATATCTTCCAAAGTGGTTTCGCCACTATGCAAGGTCTCGATTTCCTTTGTCTGCAACAATTCTAAAAATTCCTCGTTCTTGCCGATGCCATCCATCGGGAACTCCCGTCTCACTGTTTTGCCTTCTTCTTTATATTCCAAGATTAACTCTCTTCTTCCGTATCTAATCTTCAGATTTCTAGGAGAATCGATCTCTTTGATCTCGCCGTCGACGATGAATGCGACTCTATCGCACAACTGGTCGATATCGGACATTATATGCGAAGTGATGAATACCGTGCCGCCGTTGTCACGGAACTCCTTTACCAGGTCTTTCAGGACCTTGGCATTGGCTGGATCGATTCCATTAGTCGGTTCATCAAGAAACAGCATCTTCGGCTCATTGAGAAGCGCTCTGACGATGTTCAACCGGATTTTCATGCCTTTGGAGAATTCTCCGACCATCTTGTTGCGATCTTCCCATAAGCCTACTCTTTTCATCAATGATTCAACGTCGGCGTTTCTCTTGTAAAGGTTCAAGAAAAAGTTGATGTTTTCCATCGCTGTCATCTTAGAGAAATGGATCGGCATTTCGAAACTGACGCCGATATCTTCGTAAAAATCATTTCCGAATGCCACAATGTCCCTATCATTGTACGATATCTTTCCTCGATAATCCTGAAGAATCTTGATTAGGACTTTCTGAGTCGTGCTTTTTCCGGCACCACTTGGGCCGAGAAAACCGAAAATTTCACCTTGCTTGATTTCAAAGTTGATGCCTTTCAGGACATCTTCTTTGTTTTTTGGATACTTGTAACGCAAATCTTCAACTTTAAACATCCAATTCACCCTTTGTTACACCTTTCTCAATAATATCTATCAATTGGGTAATCCTTTTGAACATGTTATCATAATTCATTTCCTTGCCTAAGGCTATTTCTTCTACGGAGACATTCATGGTCAGGTCAATGACCAACTTAGCGAACACCTCAGAGTCAACATCTTGCCTTATGCGTCCTTTTTCCTTGTCCGCCTCAATCAACATTTTATATAGATTGATTGCCATATCCAGATTGGTGCTGATTAGCTTGTCGTAAACTTCTCCTCGTGTGGACATAAGATATTTGAATATCTTGACGAATTTAGGGTTGTCTAAAGCGAATTTTAACCCGGATACATACATCTCCCGGAACAAATCAAGAAAAGGTATTCCTTGTGGATTCTTCAAAAATTCACCGATATACTCTAGTTTCTTAGCGGCTATGATATCAAATATATAAAAATATAAATCTTGTTTATCTTCAAAATACTGATAAATCGAACCTCGAGGTATCTTCGCGTTTCTCACGATGTTCGATATTTTGGCGTTATTGAAATCATTCGTGGCGAATTCATCGATAGCGCATTCTATAATTCGATTCTTTTTCTTCTCTTCCAGATTTTGGAATGTTGTAGTAGGAATGGTTTCACCCCCGATATGACAACCTTGTCATACATTCATTATACTCTTAAAAAAAATTATGTCAATACCACATGACAACATTGTCACTTTTTTATAAAAAAAAAGACCGCGATGCGGTCAATTACTTCTGAGTTTCTCAATCATGTTTCTGAATTCCAAGGGAAGTTCCACTGAGAATTCCAAATATTCTTTTGTGATTGGATGGGTGAATCCCAAAACTTTAGCATGTAGGAATTGGCCGAACTCATTTGTCTTGGCCGGACCATAGACGAAATCACCAACCAAAGGATGACCAATATATGCCATATGCACTCGAATTTGATGAGTTCTTCCGGTTTCAAGCACGCATTTAATCAAAGTCTTATCCTTATAAACTTCAAGGACTTCAAAATTGGTCACAGATGATTTACCGGTAGCAATCACCGTCATTTTGAGACGATTGTTACGGTCTCTGCCAATCGGAGCTTCGATTCTACCCGTCTTGTTCTTGATGACGCCTTCAACCAATGCGACGTATTCTCGTTTCGTCTCCTTGTTCTTCAGTTCTTCAGCGAGAATCATATGGGCTTTGTTGGTCTTTGCGACCATCAACAGACCACTTGTATCCTTGTCAATCCGATGAATGATCCCGGGACGCATGTCGCCATTGACGTCAGACAAAGTATTGATATGATACATCAAACCATTAACCAAAGTATCTTGATAATGTCCTGGTGCCGGATGAACGACAAGTCCAGATGGCTTGTTGACAACGAGAACGTCGTTGTCTTCATAGACTATATCAAGAGTCATCTCTTTTGGAGTTATCTCATAATCAGAGAAATCAACTTCGGTAATCTCAATCAAATCGCGAGCTTTTACAGTATAACTGGCTTTAACGAATTTGCCGTTGACAAGAATCCGATTCTCCTCAATCAGTTTTTTGATTGTCGAACGGGATAGTTCCGGTTCGACTTGGGCAAGAAACTTGTCGACTCTTGTCAGTTCGTCATCCTCTCTTACCATATATTCAAAATAATTATCCATTGATTTTCGCCTTCCTTTTCGGCTCCAAGAAAAACTGATCGAAGATGAAGATTGCGATACCGACATTCAGACACATATCCGCGACATTGAATACATAATCCCAAATACCTCGAAAATCGATGAAATCCACAACATTGTGATCAGATTGAAAAATCCTGTCCAAAGCATTTCCAAAAGCTCCTGCAATCAATAATGTCAACGACAAGGTGTACCAAAAGTTCCTTTTATCTTTGAAATCGTTTTTGATGAACATGTATCCGAAAACGACGATGGCTATTGACATGAAAATCAAAAATACCCACCAATGCTCTTCGGCGCTGCCTTCGAAGATTCCGAATACAGCTCCGGAATTCCTGACATACGTAAAATGGAAAAAATCCTCGATTATCGGCAAGGTTGGGCGCAGTCCGTCCAAAGCCCAAGAGGCTGAAGCCGATACAATCAAGGCTTTCGTGATCTGGTCGACTCCGACCAGGATTAATATTATAACTATCCAAGCAAGCATTAAATCACCTATACCCAAAGAATCGGAACGAAGACCAAAATGAATACAATCCCCATAATTAGAATGATACCATCGACAATCAGCATGTTCCTTAAAAACAGTTTCTTGATGTCGCTAATGATGATTCTATCTTTTTCTTCCGCTTCTTCAGCTTTCTTAAGCATTAAGCTCTTTCTCCAAAAATAATGGAGAGCAAGCATGTAAACAAACAATGAAATTATAATCAATATCATGAACAAAGTCAACAGATACATATATACGGTCACCATCTCTATCAGAAGAATCGCGAATGGCGCATAGAACAAAGTAGCGTAGAACAAACCGCCAAAAAAGGCATCTGCAATCTGTCTTTTGGTGAAATCCTGTTTTAAGGATTTCCAAGAATCACTCTTCATCATATCATGCCAATCCTTCTAGGTAGGCTATCGCCTCGTCAAATGAAGAAACAGGAATGATCCATCCTTCCGGATTGAAGCCGTATTCTTCGCAGACACGAAGCGCTTCCTGATAATTATCGTAATAATAATCTTCATCGAGACTAGGCATGAAGAACAGGTCGACTTTATTCAAATAAGCCGTAACAACTTTCTGTTCGACTCCGCCGATATAACCGACAGAACCGTCATAGGCGATCGTACCGGTACCGGCTATTTTCAATCCATGCGTCAAATCTTCATCTATCAGCATGTTGTATACAGAAAGAGTTTGCAACAATCCTCCCGAAGGTCCGCCAATATTGGTATTGGCGATACTGAATTTCGGGAAAGTGGTTTCCTCGTCGACAATGTAATATGTTTTCAAAGTGACACCGAACTTATCAAAATCCGGATCCTTTGATAGCGTGACCGTATATGTTTCCCCATCGCTGTTCTTGAAAGTCCAGTCATATTCTTCATCGTCTACTGTGTAGGCTGAAATGTCGACACTGTCGGTGACCATGAAATCACCGTCGCCAATCACGCTTACGAATTCGTCTCCGAAGGCGATCTCATCATAGTGATCTAGATATTCAGCCTTTCCATAGACCATTGTCTTCACAACGTAATCGATGACGATTTCTGAGTTGTTCTCTGCCGCTTTCATATATGCGACAATGATCGAGGCATCGACGCTGGTCGCTTTGTCCAAATAGCTTATTTGAGCGATTTCCTCGTTTGTATATACCAGACTTGAACCACTTAGGGCATTCATCGAAGTATAAGGTGAAAAGCTTCCAAGCAAGAATTGAAAATACGTAGGTCTCTTGATGGAAACGATATAGGTTGTCGAGATTGTCCCCTCGGTGATTTTGTCGTTGTTATAATCGATCTCGATTAGGTTCTCTACCTCTGTCAGTCCTCCCGGGCTATACAGATAGAACTGAATCGGATAAACCAATAAAAACAGAAAAAAAAGATACGGCAAGAACAAAACGACCAGATATTTCCAGTAGTGTTCCGTCAATTGTTTCATCTGTTCTCAATCCTTAGTTTGAAGTTTTGAAGTTGACGCATTTTGACTCCGGCAGAATCTAAAAGTTTTCTAGAAGCGATAAAGATATCGTTGTCATGATATTTATCTTCTAGGAAAACAACTTCTTTTATTCCTGATTGGATGATCAGTTTAGCACATTCGTTGCAAGGAAACAAGGTCACGTAGATTCTTGAACCTTCAAGATCGGTGCTTGAATTCAGGATGGCATTGGCTTCAGCGTGGACCACATAGGCATACTTGGTCTCTAAAAATCCGCCTTCGCGCCCCCAAGGGAATTGGTTGTCGTCACAACCGTAAGGCATCCCGTTGTATCCGATTCCGACAATTCGGTTTCGGTTGTTAACGATACAAGCCCCCACTTGGCTCGTGTCGTCTTTGCTGCGCATTCCGGAAAGGGTGGCTACACCCATGAAATACTCGTCCCAATTGATATAATCGTCTCTTTTCATGTCATTCCCCCCAATAGTACTTGGCAATTCTCGCTGCGAGGTCGCAATTGTTGAAGACGAGCTCCATATTGACTTTGAGCGACTTGTTGCCGGTTATCTCGCTTATTCTTTTCAAAAGGTATGGTGTGGTCGCCTTGCCTTTGATGCCTCTTTCGTTCATCTCTTCTACTGCTTGGTCGATAGCTTTGTTTATCTCCTCGACTGGGTAAGAGTATTCTTTTGGTATCGGATTGGCCACAAAGACTCCGCCTTCGAAGCCTAGGCCCCACTTAGTTCTGCAGATTCCGGCGATTTCTTCCGGATCGTCGCACCTGTATTCTAGACGAAGACCTGATTCCCGAGAATAGAATGCAGGCAATTCATTTGTCTGATAGCCTAAAACAAGGACGCCTTTGGTTTCGAGATACTCCATCGTTTTCTCCAAATCCAGTATCGCTTTGGCTCCAGCTGAGACGACAGCGACTTGAGATTTAGTGAACTCTTCAAGGTCAGATGATATATCAAAGGTCTCGCTGGCTCCACGATGGACGCCACCGATACCTCCGGTCGCAAAGAAACGGATTCCGGCCATCTGACAGACGGCCATTGTGGCCGATACAGTCAAAGCTCCATTCATTTTCCTTTCAATGGCGACTGGTATGTCTTTTCTACCTACCTTCAGAACTTCTGTCTTGGGATCGGCGATGTACTCGATTTCATCATCATCAAGTCCGACGACTATCTCACCGGCAATGATGGCTATCGTTGCAGCTTGAACTCCGTATGCTTCGATGATGTCTTGACAGTGAATCGCGGTCTTGACATTTTCTGGATATGGCATACCATGTGAGATTATTGTTGATTCCAAAGCGACAACCGGTTTATTATCGGCGATCGCCTGCTTGATATCTTCCCTTATTCTAATCATTTGAGTTCCTCCTTGAGCAAATTCAGATCGATATGGCAATAACCCGAAGGATTTTTGTCCAGATATTTCTGGTGATATTCTTCAGCGTCAAAAAAGGTGACGGCTTTCAAAACTTTTGTCTGAATCGGTTTTTTGTAATGGTCTTTGATTGAGTTAATGAATTCTTCGGTAAAAACTCTATCTTGTTCTGTAAAGTAATAGATTGCACTACGATATTGTTTGCCAATATCATGTCCCTGACGATTATATTGAGTTGGATCAATAATCCGGAAAAAGTGTTTGAGAATAAGATCTAGATTGATTATAGATTCTTCATATTCAATCAATACCGCTTCTGCGTGTCCCGAACCTTCGCAAACTTCTTTATAGGTAGGATTTTCCGAAATCCCGTCGATATAACCTACTGTTGTTTTTTTAACGCCGTTAACTCTTGAGAAATATGCTTCTACTCCCCAAAAACAGCCTCCGGCCAATATTATCTTTTTCATGTGGTTTCTCCGATCATTTTGTTAATTACATATGATGCGAGCATCAATCCGGCTACACTCGGGCAAAATGCTGATGATGCCAATATTTCGTTGTCTTCGGTTTTAATCGGGGTTTCTGTTGAGTAAACAACAGGAAAATTCAGCGTTACTGATTCGTCTCTTAGTTTTTTCCTCATCACTTTGGCTAAAGGATCCACTTCCGTTTTGTCCAGAGTTGAAATCCGGATTTTTTCCGGATGGAGTTTATTAGCGAATCCCATCGAAGAGATTACGGGTATGTCTTGATGGATTGCTTCTTTAATCAAGGTCACTTTTGCATCAACATCATCAATGGCATCAATCACGAAATCCGGATTCATCGCCAAGATGTCCTTGATTAAACTTCTGTCTGCCTTGACCGGAAATGCCAGGACCATCGCATTTGGATTAATATCCAGAATCCTTTCTTCCGCAACTTCGGTTTTATACATGTTAATGGTAGAATCCAAGGCAAATAATTGACGGTTGATATTTGTGACTTCCAAAGTATCGAAATCGCAGATTATCAAATGTCCAATACCTGACCTGGCCAAAGCTTCAACTACATATGAGCCAACTCCCCCAAGTCCAAAAACTGCCACTGTTTTATGAGAAAGTTCAATGAATCGGTCTTTTCCGATAAGTCTTTCAAAACGATCGAATCGCATCCAAAGACACCTCCTAAAAAATTAGGCCGCGCCAGCAGCCATCATTTCTTCTTCATATAATCAAATTTGAAAAATTTTCTTCCCAGATAGATGACCAAGAATAAAAGCACGGCGAACAGGACGACCAAGATATTCGCAATATAAGCCCTGTCTCCTCCCATATAATCGTAGACAACGATAAAACCTAAAAGTCCAAATCCAAACAAAAAAAGCAAGTAGATGAATTCAAACCGATAGACTGGCTTCACTCTTCTTTTTAATAGATCTTTACGTGCCGCAAGAATTACTGTTCCTATGGCCATCAATATGAAATTACCTATTAAAAGCCATAGCATGAAAGTATTTATATTCAATAAGGTATCGACTTCAAACAGATAAGTAAAAACCAATACTATTGGCATGAAGAGAATCATTGAAAAATAGAAAAGCAATATATCTATTTCAAATTGGGAATAGATTTTCGGCTTGTTCTTCTTTATCATGGAGCATTCGCCTCGGTTTGCGATAATTTCTTCGTTTCCTTGCGTCTGTCTTTAATGAAGTTGTAGATAACGCGTAAAGAAGCGGCTATCGGAGATGCAAAGATAACACCGACGGCTCCGAAAAGAGAACCGAAAAATAAAATCGAGACGATAATAACAATCGGATGCATTTGCAAATGATGTCCGATAATCAAAGGTTGGAAGATATTGCCTTCGATAAATTGCAATACGACGTTGACAAGTAGAACCAACCATGGTCCAGGACCTGTTGTCGCAATGAATGTATAGACGATTGGTGGTACAGCGGCGATTATCATACCGAAATAAGGGATGATGTTGGTCACGCCTACCAAAACACCAAATACAAGATAATATTTAAGTCCGATTAGACGGTAGACTATTGTAGCAACAGTTCCAAGCACTAACATTAGAAATGCTTGCCCACGGAGATAAGCTCCAACTGTCTGGTTGAGACGGGATCCAAGTTCAGCCACGTTCTTTTCATGTTTAGGTGGTATGATTGAACGGATTCTCTCGGAAATCATCTCATAGTCCAATAGATAGTATATCAACAATATTGGCAACAATGCCACGCTGGCCATCAATGGGATGATTGAACTTGACAAGGTGTTTATCAAATTAGGAATCATATTGTCAAGAGTTGTGTTAATGATATCGGTTTGAGTAATATAAGCACTTATTTGATCATAGAGGTCTGTACCGAAGATGAAATCATCGCGAAGGTCGGTTTGCAGATACAAGATGATCGTCTGAAAATCCCTGTCGAAGAAATTCTTCAACTGTTCGATTATTCTCGGCGTCAGGTAATAGAATCCGGCAAATATCAAAGCGACAGTCAAAACAAAGACAAGGCCCAAAGAGAACCCTCTTGGACCGACGCCTTTCTTTTCTAGATATTTGATTATCGGGAATACGATCAAAGCTGCCATATAAGCTAAGGCAACCGGAACGACAACGGCTTTGATAGCACCGAATAACCAAGCCCAGAAATTGGTGAACTGAATGGCTATAAGAATGATTCCAAAAGCCAAAAAGGTTATCACCAAATACTTGATTATACGGTTCAAAGTTTCATCTGAAAACGGTCTTTTCATGCACATACCTCATTTACTTATTATAGCATAATCAAAACAGTTATTGCAATAATCACAAAAAAACACTAACATTCGTCACAACTGGAGCAATTTCCACTACAACTGCCATGACTTGGATTCAGATTGTTCACGATATAGTTATAAAGATTTCTCAGTGGTACTCTTTCTTGAATTCCACTTCTGGTGTCTTTAACATTAATCATCTTTTCTTTGGCTTCTTCTTCGCCATAGATAAGAATAAAGAAAGCATTTAAACGCTCGGCTTGTTTGAATTTACCTTTAAGATTCTTGTTGAAGAAGTCGTAATCGCAGATAAGACCGCCATGACGCAAATCATTGACCATAGTCAAAGCGTCAGCTTGGACATCATCGCCAAGAGCGATCATAAAACAATGAATGAAAGGTGCATTCTGTGGTTTGTCGACCGATTCCAAAGCCAATAAAAGTCTTTCAAGACCAAAAGCAAACCCAACTGCCGGCGTATCCGGTCCATCTAAGGATTCCACCAATTTATTGTACCTTCCTCCGCCGACCAATGTCGATTGAGCGCCTAGGCTTTCCAAATCGGCATCGATTTCAAAAACGGTATGAGTATAATAGTCAAGTCCTCTAACCAAAGACTTGTCTATTTCATAATCTAGTCCGATTGCATCGAGTGCGGCGATAACTTGGTCAAAATGGTACTTGGATTCTTCAGTAAGGAAATCCAATGGTTTTGGAGCTTCAATCAGCACCGGATTGTCCTTGTCAACTTTGCAATCAAGGACTCGAAGAGGATTCTCCTCGTAACGGCGATTACAGTCGCCGCAAAGTTGATGGATATTTGGTCTCAGATATTCCCTTAGCTTTTCTTTGTAAAGTTCCTTGCTTTCAGCGTCGCCTAAAGAATTTATCTTAATCTTAATATTCTTGATTCTCAATGCCTGAAGAAAGGTTGCCGCATAATTGATTATTTCTGCGTCAATCAACGGAGAGTTGGAGCCAATTGCTTCAGCTCCAAACTGATGAAATTGACGATAACGACCTTTTTGAGGACGTTCATAACGGAACATCGGTCCCTGATAATATAATTTTAGAGGTTGAGTCGCATCGGCATATAGTTTGTTCTCGATAATCGAACGCACAACTGATGCAGTGCCTTCAGGTCTTAATGTAACACTTCTGCCACCGCGGTCCTCAAAATCATAGGTTTCCTTCTTAACGATATCGGTTGTTTCGCCGACACCACGGTGAAAAAGCTCCGAATATTCAAATATCGGTGTTCTTATCTCTTTGAAATTGAAAAGTTTTGAAACGTTTCTGATAACGTCTTCCAAATCTTGCCATTTGGCCGAATCTTCAGGAAGGATATCATATGTTCCTTTTATTTTATTTATCATCGCATACTCCTTTTTTGAAAAAGTCGCCCTCTATACAAGGACGACATCCGAACTTAGAGGATCTCCGAATACTATTCGAAATATTTGTCGCTTACCTTATCAACCACATAATCAACCAAGTCTGACACATCTTTCATTTTTGTGGCGGCTTCGTCGGAAATGGTAATGAGGAATTCGCTTTCTATTTGATTGAAAAGTTCAAGAGCGTCTAGTGAATCAGCCCCGAAATCTTCGGCCAGACCGGCTTCGAGTTTCACTATTTCCGGTTTGACTCCGAGCTCCTGAACGATTACTTCTTTTATCTTATCGAATACCAGTTGTCTCTTATCCATTTTTTCCTCCAAAATATACCTTCTAGTACATACTTATTATATTAAAATAACGTAGTTTAGTCAATTGGGTTTGCCGGTTATTTCTCGATAATGATGGTCACCGGACCGTCATTAACCAAACTTACTTCCATATGTTCACCGAAAACTCCGGCTTTGACATTGATTCCATATTCTTTCCTTAAGATTTCATTGAAATCCAGATAGAGTTTGTCGGCTTCTTTATAGTTCATTGCTTTCGTGAAACTTGGCCTGTTGGAATTGTTTGTATCGCCATACAAAGTAAACTGGGAAATCGATAGTATTTCTCCGCCTACCTGACTTAAGGAAAGATTCATTTTCCCTTCCAAATCGGAAAACACACGGAGATTGGCAATTTTTCTAGCCATCTGTTTGGCAGTATCAATATCATCTTCATGAGTCATCCCAATGAGCAACAGATATCCTTTCCCAATTGAAGAAACAATCTTGGACTCGACGGACACTTGTGCTTGAGAAACTCTTTGTACTACCACTCTCATCAGCTTATCCTCTCAATCGAATATATGCCTTTGATTTTCTGGATATTGGCTACAACCTGATCCAATTCCAATAAAGAACCAATTTGAATTTGCATCTTGATAATGCCTTCCTTGATGTTATTGGATTGAGCGCTAACTCGATTGATTTTAGCCTTTGATGAAGTCGCTGCATGGACGATTTCCGCTAAAATGTTATCTCTGTTTATAACAAGAATCTTTAGATTGGAATTGTATTTAACCGTCATGTCGCTACCCCAGAAAACATCAATAAGGCGCTCTTGCTCAAAAGTCTCGACGTTTTTACATGTGTTTCGGTGGACGACGATTCCGCTATTTTTGCTTACATAACCGATAATGTCGTCTCCGAGAACTGGGCTGCAGCAATTCGCCAACCGGACCGATGGTTTGTCTAATCCTTCGACGATAATATTGATATCGGAATGGACGTAGCGTTTTTTTGAAATTTCCGGTTTGTTGATTTTGTCTATCAAATCGGCATCGGTCATCTCTTCTTTTCCGGTGATGAGATTTGCCGCACCGATTGGTGATATGACATTCTTGCCGATTTCATAATAGAGGTCTTCAACAGTTTTTATGCCTCTACTGATAAATTTCTCTTCGATAAGTTTGTCAGTCAGTTCTATTTCTACTCTCTTAGCGATAATTTCGCGATCGAGTTCCTCACGGCCTCGTTCAATTAAAAATTCTCTTCTTTGCTTGTTAAGGAAATTCTTTATTTTGCTTCTGGCATTGGAAGTCTTGGCTATTTTCAGCCAGTTCTCGTTAGGGCCAACGGAATTCTGTGATGTCTTGATTTCCACGACATCTCCAGTCTTAAGCGTGTAATCAAGTGGTCTTATCTTACCATTGACGATTGCTCCGACTGTTTTTTCACCAACTCTTGTATGAATTCTAAACGCAAAGTCAAGTGGTGTAGCACCTTGAGACAAGTCGATGATATCACCTTTTGGAGTGAATACGTAGACATTGGCATTTAGGATGTCATCGGTAAAGATGTTGAGGATTTCTTCATCAGAATCAGATTCTTCAGTATATTTGATTAGTTCAGAATACCAACGAAGTTTCGAAGAAACGATATCTTCAATATTCTTTCTACTGATACCGCCTGGTTTGTTTTCTTTGTATGCCCAGTGTGCTGCAACACCTTTTTCAGCGATTTCATCCATTTCTTTGGTTCTAATTTGGATTTCAAAGATTTTACCGCGATTGACTACCGTAGTATGCAAAGACTGATACATATTCGGTTTTGGCATTGCGATATAGTCTTTAAATCTGCCTGGAACCGGAACGAATTTGGAATGGACGATTCCGACTGCCCGATAACAATCGCTAATGGTGTTAACGACAATTCTAAGAGCTAAAAGATCGTTTATTTCTTCAAAATCAAGATGTTTATTCTTCATCTTGTAGTATACTGAGTGGATATTTTTAATTCTTCCTTTGACATCGAATTCGAAATTCTCATTTGTCAACAATTCGCTTAAGTCTTGTTTCATTTTTTCGACATCGGCTTCACGAATTCCTTTTTTATCGCTCAAAAGTCTGGCAATTGCCAGATATTCAGCTGGATATAGATATTTAAAAGATAGATCTTCCAGTTCCGCTTTTAAACGATACATACCTAGTCGATGAGCGATTGGAGCGAAAATATCTAAAGTTTCTTGAGAAATCCGATTTTGTCTCTCTTCGTCAAGGTAATTCAAGGTTCGCATGTTATTAAGTCTATCTGCCAATTTGACAAAAATAACCCGGATGTCCTTCGACATTGCCAAGATCATCTTTTGATGATTCTTGACTTGTTGGATGGATTTACTGCCGTCGAAGTGCAATAAATCCAATTTGGTGACGCCTTCGACGATGTCGGCGACTTCTTCACCAAATTCAGAATTTATCTCTTCATAGGATGTATTCGTGTCTTCGATTATATCGTGGAGCAAGCCGGCAATCAAAGTATTTGGGTCTACCTGATACTCCGCAAGAGTTATCGCAACGTCACGAGGATGGACTATATATGGTTCTCCTGATTTTCTCTTTTGACCAAGATGTTTCATGGCAGAATAGTCAAAAGCGCGCCTGATATTGTCCAGGTGCAAAGGTTTGGAAAGATATTCTCTTAACGCTTTATCCAGCGGTCTATAGATATCTTCTATTGTCAAATTAGCCTCCTAATACTTGATTAAAGCTTTTATCGGATAATTCTTGATTTTTTCGCGTCCGTTTAGTTCTTTAAGTTCGATCATGAATCCTAGTCCAACGACTTCGGCTCCAGCTTCTTCAACCAGCTTCACTGTTGCTTGAACAGTTCCTCCCGTTGCTAATAGGTCGTCCATGATTACAACTTTATCACCTTGTTTTACTGCATCTTTATGCATGCATAAGGTATTCTTGCCATATTCTAATTCATAATCGTATTGGATTACTTCGCGCGGTAACTTACCTGGTTTTCTGACTGGAACAAAACCAACGCCAAGGTGAGCCGCTACCGGCGCTCCGATGATGAAGCCTCTGGCATCAGGTCCAATGACTTTAGTCGCTTGATGATCTTTGGCAAAAGTAGCCAACTCGGCGATGGCGGCACTGAAAGCCTTACCGTCACCGATAAGTGGCGTGATATCTTTGAACTGAATTCCTTCGATTGGAAAATCAGGAACATTCTTTATATAATCTTGATATTTCATTGTAATGCCTCCATTTTGGCTTTGAAGAAAGTCTTTATATGCGATTGATAATCATAATAAATTAAATCTATAATCTTTTTTGCCTCTTCTAATTTTACATAAGTGGCCGAGTTTTGTAAATCGGTTTTGATAACATTCTCTTTGACTATGTAATAATCATCGTGTTTTTCCAATAATTTGAGTTCAACGAAGATTTGAATGGCGAATTTCAGTATCAGTTGATCGAATTCAATTCTTCTCAAGAGAATATCAAGTTTGAACTCGTCGATGTCTCGCAACATCTGATAGATTTTCCCAAGTTCTCTCTTGTTGATTAATTTATTTAGATTAGCCTTTGTCACTTGAGGAGTAATAACCATGGTTTGGATTCCAACTGATTCCAAGAGAATATTCTCATAACTTCTTTCGAGAATCATTTCATCGTTGATTTCAAAGTAGTCGCTAACTATCCAACTTCTATCTTCCTGATAGTTGTAACTTTCACGAAGATTGAGTACTTGGAAATCAAGACATTCGATGTCTTTAATCATCAATTGAATTTTCCGGTTTCCGCGGTAATTGTTAACTGAAAGACCGGCAATTACATTTACAGTGTCTCCCGGCTCCAAAGAGTGATAGTATTCCAGGCTATTGAAGTGAAGAGCCTCAAATTTCATTCCATGACAATCCAAAAGTAATTTGGTGTGCTTTTCACCGAGAATATGCTTTCTAGAGACGGTCAGGTTTTCAAAAAGGAAACTGGCCGTGAAGAAAGATCGATCTTGAATATATTGGATAGTCGCAACATCAATACTACAAAGATCAATCGCCATATCTACATCTAGAATTGGCATCGAGCCTTTCAATTTGATAGCGTTAAGGCCTTCTCGCAATTTGTCTATATTTTCTTTGGCAACCTGAAGACCTGCCGCCTGAGAATGCCCACCATATCTAAGCAATAACTCCGAATTTGCATGTAACATATCAAGTATGTTCTCATCACCAAATGATCGCATTGAGCCTTTGCCGATACCATCAGAATCAATTGTAATGATAAGACTTGACTTTTGATATTTTTCAACTATCTTTTGCGCACAGATGCCGATTACACCTTCATGGAGTTGGTCACTGGCTATAACTATTACAT
This sequence comes from uncultured Bacillota bacterium, assembly GCA_937862575.1. Classification (GTDB taxonomy): domain Bacteria; phylum Bacillota_I; class Bacilli_A; order Izemoplasmatales; family Hujiaoplasmataceae; genus 4572-104. Next base: position 2,246 of record CALMFM010000153.1, on the reverse strand, counting down.
TGTCATGCGGATTAACAACTTTTTCGCATTGACGGAAAGATTCCTCTGTCAACTTCTTTCTAGACGCATGATTCTTCTCTATTTTCAAGATGAGATCATTGGCTTCCCGATGGTCATCAGTTATTAGAAGTTTAACTGCGTCTAGGGCTTTTCCCAAACGACCGGAACTGTTGATTTTCGGTGCTATCTTGAAGGAAATGGCGGTTACGTTGATTATATCCAAATTAGAAAATTCAATAAGTTTCTGGAGTCCAAGATTCTTGGTGTGCTGCAGTCTCTCGATGCCGAGATTGACCATTGCTTGATTTTCATCGCGTAGTGGCATTAAATCGGCAATTGTGCCAATCATTGCTATATCATGATATTCTTCAGCGGCTTTACCTATCAAGGCTTCGGCTAATTTATAGGCAACCATTACTCCTGCTATATCCTTGAAGTCATAATTCTCGCTGAGATGGCTATGGACTATAGCGTATGCTTCCGGTAGTACTTCCCCGATTTCGTGATGATCAGTTATAATGGTATCAATTCCGGCAGCTTTCAAAGCGGCTACTTCCTCATTACAAGTAATACCATTGTCAACAGTGATGACCAAGGTGACTCCTAACTCAATTATTTTTTCGACTGCTTTCATATTGAGCCCATAGCCTTCGACAAATCTGTTAGGTAAGTCATATTCAATGTTCGCACCTAATTGATTGAGAGCGCGATAAAGAACTGCTATTGAGCAAATGCCGTCGCAATCATAATCGCCAAAAATCATGATTTTCTCATGACTTGCGACTGCTTTTTTTATTCTGTCGACTGCTTTTGCCATGTCATTTAACAAGAACGGATCTCTCAAGACTTCCTTTCCCATGGAAAAGAAAACTTCATGATCGTCGATATCGCGATTCTTGAGCAAGGTTGTGAAGATTTCTTCGTTGGCGACATTGCCTTTGACTTTAGTTCTCCAGATGTATTTGCTTTTTAACAAAATAATCACTCTTTCATATATATTTAAAACTTAAGGCTGATATCCAGTGATTTATAGGAATGAGTCAAGCTTCCAACCGAAATGAAATCAACTCCGGTTTTGGCTACGCTTCTCACTCTGTCTAGCGTCATATTACCACTGGCTTCCAACAATTTCTTGTGATTGTTCAAATTGACGCATTCTGCCATCAAGATATTATTCATATTGTCAAGCATGACGATGTCGCAATCGGAATTTAATGCTTCTTTAAAAGCTTCGATGGTTTCGACTTCGACTTCAATCAACATGTCTTTGCCTACATGACTTCTGACTTTATTAACTGCGTCAACCAATGATTTTGCGGCTTTCAGATGATTATCTTTTAGCATCACCATATCGGACAAATTCATGCGGTGATTGGTTCCACCGCCATCCAAAACAGCTTGTTTTTCTAAGATTCTTAATGTTGGCGTTGTTTTTCTTGTATCGAGAATCTTTGTTTGATAGCCTTTGACAACTTTGACGAATTTATTGGTCATAGTAGCTATTCCTGACATTCTCTGCAAGAAGTTCAATCCCACTCTTTCGGACATGAGAATGGACTTGGTTTTTCCTTTTACATGCGCAATGATATCGCCAATAGCTACAGAATCACCGTTGTTCTTGAATACGGTAATTTCAACTGAAGAATCCACCTGTTTGAATGTTTCGACACAGATGTCAATCCCGGAGATTACTCCGTCTTCTTTCGCTATGAAATCCCCTTCGGATATTTCGGCGTCAAAGAGATAGTGACTCGAGACGTCGATTGTGGGAATATCTTCTTTCAACGCTTTTGCGATGATATCTATAATTTCTTTATTCATAATCTTTATCACCTAGATTCAAATTAAGTTGTTCTTGATAATTTAACTTTTTCTGGCTCTTGACCAATTTAATCCATTTGGCGCTACGCCCTTTGCCAAGTGGTCTAATCTTCTGCTCTTCTTGGAGTCTTTTCAAGGTTCTGTTGATTGTCGAATCAGAAATCAGAGGATGCCTTTCACGGATTTCGTCTTTAGCAAACACTTCGCCTAACTTCATGATTGTGTTTTCGACATAATCCGATTTCGATATCTCAAGTTGAGTTTCATACTCATAGTCTCTGGCTTTCATGGCCAAGTCATAATACAATTCAGTATAGTTTTTGATGAAAAAGCGAACCAATGGTGTAATTTCCGCAAGTCCTTCGTCCCATTGAAATTTGGACTTGGCTATTGCCTCCATCAATTCTTCCTTATGAAGATGAACT
>CALMFM010000152.1 GCA_937862575.1 uncultured Bacillota bacterium | reverse complement strand
GAAGGAAGCCGACTTAACTGATTTCAATTCATTCGGAATTACCGGAGATTATGCCGGTGATATTGATACTATCTATATTGATACTTCAATGGGTTCCGTTATGATTGTATTGCCTAAAGGCTCACAAGTAATAAATGTAAATTTCGGTTCAATCAAATTCTACATGGAATTTGAAGATTATGACGTTTATGTTATCCAAAGATACCCTATCAATGCCGATCCTGATACTTGGTCTTTCAGCATTCTGCATGAAGCTCCAACTTCAAGATTCTTTGTATCGGTTTACAACACCTATGAATACCCTGAAGACGATCAATATGTTGGAACATTGACTGTTGGTTCAGAGAATTTCCTTCACAATTTCTATGCGGAATACTATCGCTTGGTAATAACGACTCCTGGCGATTATACGTTCCATTATGAATCAGCTCCGATAGATGCGACCGTTTGGATAGATATCTTTACCTTGGATGATAATTATATTGGCAGTTTAGGAGATAATGATATGACGGTCCATTTAGAACCAGGAACATATGTTATTGCCTTTGACAGCAATTGGGCGTTACAGGGAATATTCAAATTGGTAATCACAAAAGATTGATCAAATAAATTATGAGAAATAAAAAAAGCCTATTTTCATGGCTTTTTTTACTGTATTAGTCTTCTTTAGCAAAATGCCTCAAGAACTGTTCTTTGTTATTGAGAAATTGTTTTAAAAGCTGAATGCTTTGAATATTCTCATATTCTGTCTTGACAAATTCGTTATCGATGATTTCATAGATTAAAGCATTCGGAATCGCCGTCAATATCGGCGAATGCGTGGCGATAACAAATTGACAACCTCTATTTGTGGCTTCCATAATCATTGCCATCAAAGTCAACTGATTTTGAACAGACAAAGGCGTTTCCGGCTCGTCCAATATGTATAATTGATTGTCTCTTATTCTTGAAGCAAAGAAATCAAGATAAGACTCGCCATGAGAAGATTGCGACAAATCATTGGAATACATGTTGTTGAGGTCTGATATTGTTCTGCTATATGGCGATTTAGCCATTGATCTTGCATAATCAGATTTGTTTTTATATTCGTTGTCAATTCTTTGTATTTCTTTCTTTGATTCAGATAGTTCTTTTTGAATGTATTCTATATAATTTACAAATGTCAAACTTTCGAAGTAGAATCCTTTTATTTTGCCTAAACTTGGACTGATTTCTACTGACTTGGAATCAATAGAGTCCTTGATTTCTTCTCCTGGCAAGTGGATTTCTACCAAGTTGAGTTTTCCCTGTAATAGTTTTAGCAGGCTTGATTTGCCACTTCCGTTTTCTCCAACAAATATTGTGACTGGATTATTGGTATCCAAAAGTAACTCTTTTTGGAAGAGTTTCAGGTTAAAAGGATAATGATTTATTTTATTATCAATTATTTTGATTGATTTAAGAAGCATTGTTAATTCCTCAAATTCGTCCGATTACTATATGTTATCAGAACCATTCAATTTGTTCTTAGATTTTGATTTTTAAGGTTTTCTTGAATTTTCTTATCTGCTTGTTGTTTTCTTTAACAGCACCCCATAGAAGTGTTGGCTTCCAACTAGGTTTATCAAATGAAGTTCGGAAATATATTCTCAAAGTTCTCATTAGTCGGCGCTTAGTTATCGGCCTAGCATAGAAAATCATTAAGTCGTTATCATTATGGTAATCTTCGGTCAGATTATTTGTTTCATTTTTATCCATCGCCTTTGGAGTATTGTAAATCATATCGATTTCGGAGAAGCCGTTTTTTTCCCACCACTCATTGAGAATATCGCGTTTATCTTTTTTATGTTCCGATTCAGCTAAGAACAGGAATTTATCGTCATAATTTGATTTCAAAATTCTCACCGCTTGGGCGGCATATCCTTGGTTTCTGTATTGTTTCAAGGTAAATATGTATAATATCACAATAGCCTTCCCAATTCTTTGGGTCATCATACCGCCTGCAATATCATCATTTTCAGGTTTTTCAGAGTATTTTTTAATGTAGTAAAAATCATATTTCATTTTGGCTTTATTCTTGTATTTTTCTATTATTTGGTCCTTTGTGTCATTGTCTGCTTTATTTTTAAAGAACGGATAATACATTTCACTCCAAGATTCAATTTCATTTTCTTGAACAGAAACTAAATTAATCTTCTTTTCTGCATTTATATAAAATACATCCATGAAATTTATAAACCCTGCATCCCAACCATACCCGTTGGCCTTCCAAGCTTTTCTAAAATTTTCTCTCTCAAAATATTCCTTGATGGTTTTTTGCCAATTTATAAATTGATCAGCGTCACAACTTCTTTTATTTTCATGATAAAAAATATAAACCCTCTCAAAGATGCTCATAAGATAGGCAAACGCTACTTTTTCTTCTTTCTGTTGTTCCGGGGAAAGACTGAATGGATTATCATCTTTTACATCAAAAATATCCAGATAAGGTTTATCTAGACAAATACTTAGAAATTCCAAGAATTTCTCGTCAACATAATCGTATGTCTCTTTTTCTCTTTCTTTATTCTTGGATCTTAAAAAAATAATAGTTGATGCAACGGCACTAATTGCGACGATTCCAAATGAGACAATTTGCGTTATTTCTTTAAATAATTCCATACATACCTCCAGTAAATATGTTATATGTTATTTCAATTTCATTAATACTAGTTTATTAATTGTATTTAAAAGTAATTAAATATCGCATATACAAGAGCCATGTATCTTATGCCATTTCCTTTTAACATCAATTCAAGTCCTTATTTGGTTGTTCTTTAATCTTAAAAAATTTGATGGTTTAATTATAGCATAACGAAATATACTAGTAAAACTTTAAACGAAATTAAGATCTTTACCATATACTGCATAAATTATTGATATTTTTAAAAGAAAAAGCTTTAAAGGGCTTTTTCTATCATCTATGAATTACTATTGGAAATAATATGTCCAAATAAAATAACAATTCGTTATGGCTATGCCTAAGTTCAATAGAAACAACACAATAGCAATAATCAATGAGGTTCTTTTGTGATTTCCTTGAATAAATATCTTGATTATGTTAATTAAATATCCAATAGACGCCACCGTCATAGTTAAATGAAAGATAAATAGCGTATTAATCCAAAGAATATCTAGGATATAAACCTTGAAAGCAAGCGGTAAGATGCTAAGTACCCCTACAACAAATATACCGATTTGTGCATAATCGAAATTGCGGACATTCTTAATGTAATCTTGAGTTTTGTTCATGTAAATTCTCCTTAATTTTGGATTGCTTGTTTATTTCAACCCGTAAGTTCTTCTGACTGTAATTGCGCGATATCAAACTGATTAACCAAATCTTCCAGACTAAACCATTCAGCTTCTATGGCGTCTATTAGCTGCTTATATATTCCATCTTTTTCAACGAGATAATAATTGTAATGGGTATCTGAACTGAAATAATAGTGATATCCATTATAATCTCCTATATCAACAATTATATCATTATCATAACCAAGAAAAACATAGGCCCTGTATACGGTATATTCATCACTAGAATATTGTATTTTATAGACAGTATAGATATCTTCACCAAAAATGACTCCGTCTGTATTCAATTGACAGCTATTATCACTTCTATCCCAATAATATCCAGGTATACAATCGATTGTGACATTTTCATCAAACGTTGTTTCTCCAAAATCACAACCGATAAATTGTAAAGATAAAATTACTGCTAGTAGTATTAATAAAAGCTTTTTCATCGATTAACCTCCTATATTTCTACGGGATGAATCTTCTAACTCTTTTCTTATCTCGAAACTAATTTGTTAAGTCGGTGGTGGGCGATGTTATTCTCAGTGCGGGTATCTCCGAATCAATAACTTGCTGAATGGTGATGATATTATCTTCTATAGCTGTTGGAATATCAATATATTTTCCATTAAAAAGAATGAAGTAATATGATGTAATATCACATCCGCTTGATTCTAGAACATAGGTGTTTTCACCCTCTTCTAAGATAATTTCTTGGACAAGCATTTCACAACCGCCATGACTTTGATAATAGACTCTATAATCGCCAAAATAATAAGCGGTTGCCGAATAACTATTTATATCACAGGAAACAAGAAATACAAGGAGTCCTGCAAATATAGCACACAATGCTCTCTTCAAAATAATTACCTCCTTCTTGAAGAATGTTTTATGTATTAATAAAAACATTATACCATAATTTTTTTCATATAAATGTATAAAGATAGATTTTTAATTTTTATTGCTTACATCAAATTATCTCTCTTATATATAATTACACTTGAATTATATTAGTTAGTATTTTCATTATTTCAAGTCCGGAAATTCATTCGCACTTTAAATATATTAACTAATTTCGTATAATAGGATAAAGGGAACTTATTATTATATTTGGAAGGGAGAAACAAAATGAAACTAAGGCCATTAACCTCAGATGAATACGAGGTATATGTAGAGAAGGCAATCAAGAACTACGAAGATGAATTATTAACGTCGGGTATGTTTTCAAAAGAGTTAGCGAAACAACAATCAGAGGCTACTTTCAAAAGACTTTTACCAGACGGAATTAACACTAAAGACAATTATCTATTTTACGCATATGATAAAGATACATTAGTTGGATTTATTTGGTGTTGCATGCGCGGTGAAGATGCATTTGTCTATGATTTTTACATTAATGAAGAAATGCGCAGAAAAGGATATGGAAAACAAGTAATGCTTGCTTGTGAGGAGGACGCAAAAAACAAAGGTGCGAAGACAATGAGTCTACATGTCTTCGGTCACAACAAAGCCGCAAGAGCCTTATATGAGTCAATAGGTTATTATCCGACAAGCATCCAGATGAGAAAAAAGTTGTTCTGAAACAACACGATTTATGAATAATAAAAAGCCAGAATCTGGCTTTTTTTCATATTTGACAAACTCTATCAACTCCAGATTATTCAGCAAGAGATATTAAGTATTATGAGGAGAATCGAATTCCCTAACATCGATTTTTTGTTCTGATAATTTTTCTTATCTTTAAGATTCTTAATACTTACTAATTTAATTGGATTTTTGTAAATGAGTTACCTTCTACTTCAATTGAAATATACAAGCCTAGCTGATTATAAAAATCCACTGTTTTTTCTTCCCCGCTTACATTCCAAATCATAGCAAAGACAGTTCCGCTATCTGTTTCATATATAGTAGACGATACTCCCATTTGAATTTCCATCCAAACTTCATTCGTTCTTCTTCCCAAGGAAGCCAATGCATTAACCATCCAGTATGCTTGTGACAAATCTGCCGGATAATCGTCATTCAAGATTTTTGAAGCATCGAACTGGGAAAGTGCGATGTCAGAATCGATGATTGCTTGAATACTCCACATATTGCTAAACCAGGTATCGATGACTCCGCCTTTCGCTTCTAGATATGTTGCGAATATCGAACTCAATTTATCATAATCGTTTTCAGATAGGGAATAACTTGTCAAATACTCTCCCAATGGCAACCATTGGATGCCATATATGAATGTTGGGTTAGCTCCAAACCAAGTGGCATAGTCATGTTTGCCTCCCCATACCATTCCGGCAACATCTACATAGTCTCCAAAGGCAGGATCCCAGTTTTCTTCATCCCAGTCAAACCAATATTCTTTGCTGGCGCTAAGTTCGGTCGCAAAGCCGTAAATGGCAGCTTCCATCCTGGCTTCATCTCCCGTAGCCAATGCCCATAAATATCCGGCATTCCAAGAATTCAAAGCTTCGCTTGTTGATTCAAGATTGTTTCCTTCCGCGAAAGTTCCAAATCCGTGAGCCCATGAATGTCCAGCCCATGGGTCGAAGTTTCTTAGATATTCAAACCCGGGATTTTCTCTCTCAGTAAACATATAATCGTCAAGCAACAAATCCACCATCATTCCATAATCGTTGATGAACGTGCTGTCATACATAGCCAATACTGACGATGCATAGATAAAATATCCATGCGTGAATGAATGATCGCTGAGTCCGGTAGCTGTTCCAAAGTCATTATTGGAATAATATACCGATCCCCAAGCGTTATTGTAATACAAATATCTTTCATCAGACGAATCCGTATAATTTTACCAATCCGATAACAGATACCTAAGTTTTCCTATTAAAGTATTCTTTATAACTTCTTCTCCTAATTGATCGGCGATAATGATTCCTTGAGCAAGCGGATAAAGCGCTTTGGAATTCCAATATGGTCCGTCATCGTTGAAGAAATTCTCCGATTCTGTATAACTGATCTCTTCATTAAGGTCTTCCAAATACGACATCGCATCAACTGAAGAGAACTCCGTATTATCCGGAAGTGTATATCCAGGCAGTAAGCCATTGAAAGACAACACAGTTTGGAAATAATTCCCTTCAATCACCTTCAAAGTTCCTCTTACGGTTCTATACGAGTAATCTGAAAGGGTGGCGTCGCTGTATTTGTAATGATGAGGCATAAGAGCTTGTAAAGGATATATATCCATATCTTCTCTTAGATTTTGATAAGAGACAATGTAATCTGTATATACTTTGCTAGTTCTGTAATCAATTTCAAATGTTGTACTTGACTGATTGATCATATTATATCCATGACTATGATAAAAGTCTATTTCTGTCAAATCGTTTATCGCCGCCACTGATATGTAATTACCTGAAATCATTGACAGGGTCAAAACGTTATTATTAAAAGAAAATGAAGTGTTATTTGGCGTGTTAACCAAATAATATTTGTCGGAATATTGAGGGCTAATTACATTAGAAGGTGGCGTGCAGTTATAGCCTGAATGCCTTTGAACATATTTGATAACTATACCTTCTCCGGTGTGGCTATTTGCATCTATAAGATTTCCATCCAAATCATAAAACTCAACCGCGGCGCCTTGTTCCATAGTTATAGTCAAACCATCTTTCTTGTTTGTTTCAGCAAACACATAAGGAGATCCTTGAACCAATGTGACAACCACTGTATCTTCTGTCGAACCGTTGTTTCGCATGGCAACTTTAACAGAATTATCCGAGTAGTCAATGACTTCGGTGACATATCCCGCCCCTAAATAGCTCGATTTAAGAAATAGATCTTTGATAGCTATTGGGAACTGAGCCATGGTTTGCTCGTTGTTAACATTCCAATATTGTACAAATCCGTCCTGTGGATTGGTTATTTCCAATCCTTCATTATAAAATGCAGTTCTCAAAGGATTGGTATAGATTCCATTTGATCCTCCGTAATTTGCGACCAATAAGCTTGTCCACCATCCTGTAGACGGTATTGCAACATCCAATAAATCATTGGCGATGAAACCTGGATTTACGGGGTGTTCAATCAAAGAGGTAGTGCCTGTAAAATACGAACCCATTCCGGTTTGTATTCTGCCGCTTAATCCAATCGGTCTTTGAATAGAAGGTTCTTGATAAACGCCATCAACAACGTCTATGGTCCTGGTGTACGTATATGTCTCATCGTTATAGGCTAGTGAATACTCTAGATCATAAGAACCAATTGTCCCATAATCGACATATCCGCTAACACTCATTAAGTTTGTTATGTCAAGTCCTAAAGAAGTGTACACTTTGATATCTTTCATTGCGTTGAAATAATGACCTTTGATTACTTGAGTATCTTCCAAGCCCAAAACCTGTTCCACCGTTCCTTCTACATATTCAGTAGTTGTATTGTTTGTAGTAGAAGGTAAAGTAGTAAGGCTTGACTCTGTGGTTGTTGTCGTTGATGTTGTATCAATTGAAGTTGTAGTGGCGCTTTGACAACCTGTAAGCATAATTATCAGCAATAATAATGTCCCTATAACTATTTTTTTCATATATTACTCCTTATTTGTCTATCTTCACGCATATTATAACACGAATACCATAGAAATCTAAAACGTTTTCGTAATTTGAAAAAGATATACTTATGTTCGATTAATAACTAAATAAAAAAAGCCATTGAATGGCTTTGTTTCTACTAGATGGTTATTTAGACGAGAATTGAACTTGCAACACACGGATTCTTAGTCATCTATTTCATTGCTGAACGATTTAAAAAACTCACTTTTTTAAATTTTGTAATATTCCGTTTTGATCA
>CALMFM010000151.1 GCA_937862575.1 uncultured Bacillota bacterium | reverse complement strand
GATTGACAGATAGGAGGATATGATGAAAGAAGATAAAAAATACCCAAAATCGAGTATATTCAGACCTTTAAGACATTTCAAATATCTGTTTAAAAAACCTGTCACTCACCCTATGGATACTGTTTTAACACATAAGAATGCTTCATATCTTAATTCGAATTATTTCTTTAAGAAAAATTCTTTAAAGCATTCAGAACCTAGAACAGCTCCAGATAATCTAAGAGGATTCCATGTTAACGATTGGGATAAATGTATCGGTTGTGGAACTTGCGGAGAAATCTGTCCTACAGATGCCATCACGATGGTTCCAAGACAAGATTTACCACAAAAAGCAGGTCAACTTCAACAGCGCCCAGTCATCGATTACGGAAGATGCTGCTTCTGCGCACTCTGCGTAGATACATGTACGACAGAATCATTAAAAATGACAAAAGAGTATATTTACGCCGATTCTGACCCGAACAGTTTCATTTTGATGCCTGTCGAAAAATGGCAAAATCAAGAAGTAGAGTTAGGTTATGTTAAGACTGAGACTACTGATTTGCTTGATCTTGAGAGAATCCATATGGAACATGTGGAACCTGAAGAAAGAGTTAAAAGCTATATCGAAGTTGTCAGAGGTTATTCGAAAGAATTCGCAAGGCAAGAAGCTGCCCGTTGCGTTGAATGTGGCGTTTGTACAGCATCCTGTCCGGTTCAAATGCATATACCTTTATACATTAAAGCTATTTGGGAAGATGACATCGAAGGCGGTTTAAAACAAATTTATGAAACGAATCCACTTCCAGGCGTATGTGGTAGAGTATGTACACACAATTGTGAAACAGCTTGTGCCATCGCAGTTCGAGGTGAAGCCATTGCCATTAGATGGTTGAAACGTTATATTATTGATAGTGCTCCAGATGATATGTATGACAAAATTTTCACTGAGCCGGTTTCGGAAGTCATAAACGCCAAAATTGCCATCGCCGGATCCGGACCTGCTAGCTTAAGTGCCGCGTATTATCTAAGAGGACTTGGGTATCATGTCGACGTATTCGAAGAAAAAGGTCGTGCCGGAGGTGTTATGAGCTATGGTGCTCCTCAATACCGTATTCCTGACTATGCAGTAGAAAAAGACATCAATTTCATTAAAAAAGTCGGTGTCAATATTCATACCAATACTAGAGTCGGAACCGATATCACATTTGATGAACTGCATAAGAAGTATGACGCAGTATTTCTTGGAACCGGATTTTTCGCAGCTAGAAAACTGAATATACCTGGTGCTGACCATCAAGACGTAATGGGTGCGATGGACTTCTTGCCAATCACAAGAGATTTGGCCAGAGGTACTATCAAACTGGAAGATGTTAATGTTAAGAAATCAGTAGTAGTTGTAGGTGGTGGAGACGTTGCTTTTGACGTAGCGAGAAACTGCGTACGTATTCAAATAATGAAATATGGTAAAGCTGACGTAACCTTGACATCATTGGAGAGTTTGGATATTCTCCCTGCAAGTGATGATGAATATATTGAAGGAAAAGAAGAAGGAATCAAATTCCATCTCGGATATGGACCTCAAGAAGTCATCGTCAAGAATGGCAAGATAAAAGGACTTAGAACTTGGAAATGTACAAGAGTCTTTGATGAAGAAGGCAGATTTAATCCACAGTTCGATCAAAATCAAGAGGAAGTATTTGAAGGAGAACAAGTATTCTTCTCAATCGGTCAAGCACCGGATTATACTTTCTTACCTGATGATTTAAAAGCACAGATGACTATCGAAAGAGGTAAAGTCAAGGCTGATGAAGCCGGACAAGTTGCCGGAGTAGATTGGTTATGGGTCGGCGGGGATATCTTCCGCGGTCCAGATATCATCACTGCTGTATCTGATGGACATAGGGCCGCAATCTCAATTGACGACTATCTTTACAATAAAGCAAAAAAGAAAGAGCAAAGCGACTATGTAAAACAGATTCGTGAGAACATCAAGTTCAACAATCCAGCTTTGGCTCAAAAACCGGAGAGAAAACGTACACTTTAATATTGAAAATAGGCAACAGAATCCTGTTGCCTTATTTCTTTCTATTGTAAAATATATATAGATAGGCTATCATTATATTGAGGTTCAAGTATGGATAAATCGAGAAAAACCTTCAAGGAACGGATGAAGGAAATCACACAAAAGACAGCGCAACTATATATAGCTTTGAAATCGTCAAAAACACCCTGGTATGCAAAAACTTTAGGTTTTTTGACAATTGGTTATGCTATGTCACCACTTGACCTGATTCCTGATTTCATTCCTGTATTAGGATATCTTGATGATCTGATAATTTTACCTTTGCTTATTTCTCTATGTATCAAATTGATTCCTAAAGAAGTTTGGTTATCTAGCGAAGAAGAAGCTAAGAAGATCTGGTCAAACGGAGAGCCCAAACGTTGGTATTACGCAATTCCGATTGTTTTAATCTGGATTGGACTTTTAACTTGGATTGTTTTAGCGATAATAAAATAAGTCTTAAACAACTCATAAAGCCAGATAGGTGGTATAATGAAAATAGAGGTGATATTATGGAAATTTATGATATAAAAGTCAAAAAGATGGATGGTCAGGAGATTCTTCTGGAAGAATATAAAGGCAAAGTGCTTTTGATAGTCAATACCGCCAGCAAATGCGGGCACACTCCTCAATTCAAAGGGCTTGAGGAGATGTATGAAAAATATCGCGATAGAGATTTCGTGATACTAGGGTTCCCTTGTAATCAATTTCTTCATCAAGATCCTGGCACCGATGAACAGATTTTAGGTTTCTGTCAACTGAACTATGGTGTTACTTTTCCAATGTTCTCAAAAATAGAAGTCAGAGGCGAAGGACAGCATGAACTTTATAAATATCTGATAGCCAATACACCTGATTATAACGGAAAAGGAGTCAAATGGAACTTTGAGAAGTTTTTAATTGACAGAGATGGAAGAATCGTGCACAGATTCCTATCTAAAGAAACTCCGGCGGAGTTCACTCATAATGTTGAAGAAACGCTAGAAGGAATTGCTGCTTAACATTTTTTTCTAAATTATAATATTTATAAGAGCCATAATTAGAAGATGAAATCTATTATGGCTTTTTTAATATTTTTGATGGTTCTGATGAAACTTCAAATATTCATTTTTATGCTAAAATATTAGGTCTTATAACATAACAATTCTTTTATGATATAATCAAGTATGAGGTAAAGTCACATTTAGTGTCTACTTCAAGGGTGCAAATCATGCGAAATTACTTAAAAGAGAAAGCTGATTCGATAATAATATTTGTTTTGATCGTTTTCTCAAGAATCATTTCACATTTTTTCAGGCAGGGATATTTTACTTCCTCGATGATGTTTCCAGTAGTTGGATTTTATGTAGCATTATTTTATATTCATGGAAAGAAATCTCTTTTGCCGATTATACTTGCCAATTTACTGACAACCTTTGTTATCAGGATTTTTTTGGTTCAAGATTTACTATGGATCGGAGTAATTAGGTCAATTGGTAGCGTAGCGATAATGCTGGTCGAAATCTATGTTTTCACATGGTTGATGAAAGGATTCGGAAAGATAAAATACAAGGATCTCAATCTAGGGTTTGTGTTGAAATTCATAATTGCCTCATTGATTGTGGGGGCGCTTGGCGCGGCTGGAAGATTGGGATTGAATATGCTGGTTTCTAATGTCAACGACATTCTGTTCACATATGGAAAGAGTATTCTCGGATCGGCATTCGGTATATTGCTATTCGGTACAGTCATATTGTTCAGCTACTATAATGACAAAAAAAAGTTAAATCTAAATCAGGTAATCTATTCAGTGGTTTATGAACTGGTTTTCCTTATTATCACTTATCTTATTTTCAGCAATCAATATCCAAATTTCGATTTTGAAAGGTTTTCTTTCGTATTTCTAGTTCTATATATAGCATCAGCAATCATGTTTGAGTCGAGAATACTTATTTTCAACAATTTCACTTTCATCATAGTATATAGTTTAATCAACAATCCGACAACAATATCGGACACCTTCTATGATGCAATTATAAATTTGAATGTTTTTCTCTTCGTATCGACATATAGTGCTCTGATAATCAAATCACTACTGAACGCATATAATACCAAGGCGAATGAAGTTGATACTGCCAACGAAACTCTCAAGGAATTGATATATTCTACAAACGAGATCTTCAGCAAACTTGAATTGATCGAAACAGACACAGAAACATTCTCCAAGGATTTTTTGGCAAGAATGTTCAAAATCGCATGTCGGTTGTTTCCAAAATTCGATAAGGGAAGTTGTTATCTAAAACAAGGAGATTATGTCGAATATATTGACGCTTTGGGTTTTGATGTCGATTACTTGAATGAATTGAAATTCCAAGCCAAATACTTCAGATGGGCTATGGACAAACCGATTGTGATAAGAGATAGCCATAATGATGTGGCAATCCAAAAAAGCAACGGATATTCAGAGTATAGAACAAAATATAATGATATTATCGAATCCTTGAGATTCAGCATCTATATCGGAAAAGAATATGTTGGAGGAATGAGTTTTGACATAATGGAAGGCAATAAAGCTAGATTTTCCAAGAACGATGTTGATGCCTTTGAGGCTTTTCAGAGTCTTGTCAATGGATTCTATGGAGTAGGCGTACTTTATAGCGATAACAATAAGCTGAAAAACGATATAATGCTTAGTCTAGTACGCACTCTGGAGTTATATGATTCATATACAGGTAGCCATAGTGAAGAAGTAGCTTTTCTTAGTGAAATCATGTGCGAGCGCTTGGGATTGGAAGAAGATATGAAAAAAACAATTCACTATGCAGGAATTGTTCACGATATAGGAAAGATAGGCGTTAGCGCCGATATATTGAACAAAAAAGAGAAACTCACAGAAGAAGAAAGAGCTAAAATTAACGAGCATAGTAATAATGGTTATCGAATATTATCAAAATCAGAGGCTTTAAAAGAAATAGCATTATTTGTTAAACACCATCATGAAAGATGGGATGGAAACGGATATCCTGATAAGTTGAAGGAAGAACAAATCCCATTTGGATCGCAGATTCTTGGTGTATGTGATGCAGTCAGCGCAATGGCTAAGAACCGCGTTTATTCCAAGGCGAGATCCAAAGATGAGATTATTTCTGAATTGGAACTGGGGTCAGGCAAGCAGTTCAGTCCGCTTGTGGCAACCAAGATGATCGATTATATCAAAGAAACCGGACTAAAAGATTTCTATAAGATGAAAACATAATTTTCTAATGAAAAAGAGTAATGCACCGGCATTACTCTTTTACTGCGATAGCATCTATCTCTACCAACACGTCCAGTGGAAGACGTCTAACTTCGACTGCGAATCTTGCTGGTTTGTGGGTTCCGAAAAACTGTGAATAAGTCTCGTTCATATCTTTGAACATATTCAGGTCTTTCAGAAAAACTCCGCATTTCACAATGTCTTCTTTTTTCATTCCAGCTTCTTCAACGATGGCCAAAATATTTGTCAGACTTTGTTTGGTCTGTGATTTGATATCGTCGCCGGCTGGTTTCATCGTCTCTGGAACATAAGGTATTTGGCCAGATACATAAAGCGTATCTTTGACCAGAATGCCTTGGCTATAAGGACCAACTGCCGCAGGAGCGTGAATAGTGTTAATTGGTTTCATATCAGTACCTTCTTTCCATGGTAAATTATAACATATATTTGCTGAATCATTCAGGGATAAACGAAAATTATAGTTTTTGGTTGGCATATGGAATTACATTGCCGGTTGTAATATAATGGTACTATACTTAACAATGAGGTGACATTTATGAAGTTGACAAAGAAAGTTTTTTTGGATCTCGCTATTTATATGATGTCTTTTGGTGTTCTGGTAGGGATTCTGTTCATCCCTTTCACGAGGATGTTAGGTGTGCCTAAGGAATATGTTTTCACCTTGATATTTATTGTTTCATGTATTTTGGCGGGAGTCGCGGTTGGAGTATTCAACTATTTTCTGACAAAGAAAATCGTGGGGAAAAGACTCAAATCACTTTCATCATCAATGATTAAAGCTTATACCCATGTGCAAAATCGGGATTATGAGACTAATCCGGAATCATGTTTGACTGAGTGCCTCATCAAGGTTGATTCTGAGGATGAGATAGGCGATTCTGCAGCGTCATTCAACCAACTCATTCATGCATTTCTAGATAGTCAGAAGAGTGAAAAATCCATTAGGGTTTTCACAGAGATTTTCACAAACGAACTGGATTACAAGAAATTAGCCGAAAAAGCTTTGCATCATCTTATCGATTATTCTCACGCAGATGCTGGTTTGATTGCTATCGATCAAGGCGGCTATCTCGACATCGCAAGTTCATATCTTATAAAAGATGTTAAGGCTGTTGCTGACAGCGAGATTATCAAACGTTGTTTTGATAGTTGCGACAAGATAGATATCGAACTAATGGAATCATTAAAAATTGATGCCGGTATCGTCAGTTTCACACCAAGGTCGATATTAACCATTCCTCTGATTTATAATGAACAGACAATTGGTGTAATGCTTCTGGCAAGCGCCGCAATATTTTCTAATGATGTAAAAAACAAACTGATCAGTTATAGCCATGGATTGGCTTTGGGTATGCAGAATGCAGTGACTCATGAAAGAATCCAGAAACTAGCCGTATATGACTCTTTGACAAAAGTGTATAATCGCAGATTTGGTATGCAAAGACTAGGCGAGGAATATGCAAGAGCGTTGAGAGGCGATTATCCTTTCGGTCTGATGATGATTGATATCGACAAATTCAAATCCATTAACGATACATATGGACATTTGGTGGGAGATCTAGTTTTGATTAATCTGTGCCGGGTCATCCAAGAATGTGTCAGAGAAGGAGACATAGTAGTAAGATTCGGAGGCGAGGAATTCTTGATAATCGTCACAGGAGCTTCTTTGAATACTACCGTAAGCCTTGCTGAAAAGGTAAGGCGGACAGTAGAAGAGAACGTGTTGCGATATTCAGAGCAAGAAATCAAGATTACCGTTAGTGTTGGAGTATCGGCCTATCCGGACAATCGTATCTCAGATACGAATTCATTACTAAAATTGGCAGATGATAACTTATATCATGCAAAAGAAACAGGTAGAAACAAAGTAGTAAGCACAAAAAAGGAATAACTGCTTGAAGACAGACATTGCTGGGATTACGAAGGTCTGTCTTTTTTATATATTAGAAAAAGATATTACATAAGGAGGAAATAAATTGAATATTGAGAAAAGAACAGAATCGCTAAGAGTGGTTAGGAATCAGCTGAAAGTACCTGGAGTAATGTCTGGGAAGAATTTCACACCGGTATCAATCCAAATTGACGAAAAGGATTTCAACGAGATGATCCATCAATTTGGAATGACACACACCTTCAAAGTAAAGTTAGGAAAAGAGACTCATCAAGTCTATATTAAAAATGTTCAACGTGATCCGATGAATCACAAGAGATTTTTGAACGTCAAACTTCAAAAAGTGAAAACTGGAGATACAATCAAGACCGATGTGCCAATCCATATTATTGGCAGAGAATTCATTGACAAACCTCACATTATAGTCCAGATCATATCCGATTCCATCGATGTTGAATATCCGATTGATAAGGATGTATCAAGGATAGATGTTGACATTTCAAAACTGAAAGTTGGCGAAAATATCCATCTTCGCGATCTCAAACTACCAGATTACTTGGTCTTACATGATGATATGAACAAAATTTTGGTCACAGTATCCGAAGCGCAATTGGCTGTAAGAGAAGAAGAAAAAGAAATTACAGCACAGACCGAAAATACTCCTGAAGAAGAACACAAACATAATGTTGAAGAATAAAAGGTTCGTCTAGAACCTTTTTTCTTCGCTAATATTAGTAACTGTATTAAAAAGTAACTTCTCAAGTAGTATAATAATCTCGTAATGTCAATACTCAACCAGGAGTTGCTTGCTTCTCTAATAAACATGTTTTATAATGAAATTGTGAAGGAGGTAAAAGATGATCAATCTCGAAAAAATTGGACAAAAAATAACCGAACTTCGAAAAAAGAAGAATCTAAAACAAAATGAATTAGCTGATATTTTATTCGTTACACATCAGGCAGTTAGCAAGTGGGAAAATGGAAAAAGTCTGCCATCCATAGATGTAATGTATGAAATGACCAAATTGTTCGATATCAGCATAGATTACTTGTTGGAAGAAACTGAAATTAGAGAAAATGATTATGAGACTAAATTCAGATTGTTCCCTAGAGATTCGGTAATAAGACAGTTTTTGATGCAAAAAGACCTTGATGAAAAAATCGAGGAGATCTTCTACCTTTTAAGCAAAGGGGAAAGAAAAAGGATTATAGACATGATAATCAGCGGGAAAGTCATGATTAGTCCAAAAAGCATCTGGCATATGATGAGCAAAGATGAGAGAACATATCTGTTAGGAGTCATCTTATCGAACAAAATGGACTTCAATCTCTCAACAATTCGCTTCAGACTGACAGACACAGAAGCAAACTTGGTTAGAACCAGAATACAGGAAGGGGTATATAGATATCGACTCCCATGAAAAGGAGTGATACTATGAAAACCAAAAAAGAAGAGGAATTTGAAGGAATCGTATTAGCAGAAATCGAGACGATGAAAATCAAGTTCGGCAAAGACGTATTTTCAAAAAAAGAAAAAAAGTAGGAGGGAAACTATGAGCAAATTGATGCACATTTTACCATTTATGGAAAACGAAGAATTAAAAGAATTGGCAATAAAGATAATCAATAAGGAAGTTAAGGGAGTCAAGTTGCATATGCTTTATCCTTTCCTGTCAAAGGAAGATCTCAATGAAATGATTAAAGTCATGATTGAGAAGAATGATGTGGCTAATCTAAAATACGTTCTACCGTTTGCATCTAAAGAAATGATCGACCTAATTTATGAGGGAATAAAAAATGGTACGATCAAAGATATGAAAGAACATTACCTGTATCCATTCTTGGGAAAGGATAAATTAAAGGATATGTTCGATACCCTTGTCAGTCGCGCCGCTGATGAACCTGACGAGGATGATGAAGAAGACGAAGACGAGGAAGACGAAGACTGATAAACGAAAAGGGTTCTATGAACTCTTTTCTTTTTGATTGATTCGTGTATAATATAAATATGATAAGGAGGATAATGATGAGTAAGAACGCATATGTTACATTCATAATAAGGAACGATTCATATCTTCCGGGAGCCTTGGTATTTGCCTACGCCTTGCGAATGCAGAAAACAGTTAATGATTTAATTTGTATTGTCAGTGACAACATTTCCTCAGGAGCTATAAAAAATCTCCGTGAATTATATGATGACGTAATAGTTTTGGATGAAGTTTATGTTGAACACAAAAGGCGACAAGAGCGCCAAGATAGGCCTTTCTTGTTTTCTAGATTCAACGCTTTTAGACTAGGTAAGGATGGAGACTTAGGCAAAGCATATGACAAGATTATCATCGCCGACTGCGATCTCTTACCTATAAGAGACTATGACACCTTATTCAATCTTCCTGCACCAGCCGGGATTATAAATGAAAAGAAAGAATATTGTATGGAATACGTCGATGGCAAATATATTATTCCTGATTCTGTTTATCATGATGAAACCTGGGTTTGGCATCAAACCTACAAAAATATTCCGCACGGGGCTCCTATTCCAAAAGAAATCACTGACAGGATTAAAGATGACAGAGATAACATGGGGGTAAATGCATCTTTAATGGTATTTAATCCTTCAATAGCAATATATGATTCAATCATGGAAGATCTTGATAATCCTGAAATCCAAAAAAATATATCTAGTTATAATTGGCCGGAAATGCAATACATTACCTTGAAGATGAGTGGTTTGTGGACTAATATTGATTTGAAATTTTCTTCATTTAATGGATATCCGACAATTGACATTCTAAATGGAATCCATTATGCCGGATTAAAACCTTGGAGCATAAAGAACAAGAGCATTAAATCTTACGGTAAATTTGAGGATTATCAGTTGTGGTTTCTTGTTTTCTCAAGCATGATAAAAAATTATCCTAACTTGAATCATGGAAAATTGGCGAGAATCAATGATTTTATCAACGGATTACTGGAAGATTATAAATATATCTTTAAAAAAAGTAACTTATCACAATTCAAGAAACTAATCGAAGAATAACCTTTCAAGGTTATTTTTTTTAAGGTTGTAGTCCTGAAACGTTAAAAGTGATAGAATAAGAATATAGAGTAATGGGGGAGTCCTATGGAAGCTTTGCTTTATGAAAAACTTGAAGGACTCAAAGTCAGGTGCAAGGTCTGTAATAATTATTGCATCATAGAACCCAACAGAAGAGGCATCTGCGGAGTCCGCGAGAACTTAAACGGCAATTTAATGGCCATTAATTACGGAAAGGCGATTGCCGTCAGCATCGATCCTATCGAAAAGAAACCTTTGTACGAGTTCATGCCAAGAAGCATGACTTATTCGTTTGCGACCGAAGGTTGCAACTTACACTGCCCATGGTGTCAAAATCATACTATATCCCAGATTAGACACGACAAGGTGATTTCTGGTTATGAGATAACCCCTTTTCAACATGTAGAAATGGCTTTGAAATACAATTGTCCTTCAATCTCTTACACATATTCTGAACCGACAATATTTTTAGAGTATGCTCTAGAAACCATGAAATTGGCTAAAGAAAAAGGACTAAAGAACATTTGGGTTTCCAACGGATACATGTCAGCCGAATGTCTGGACTTGCTTTTGCCATATGTGGATGCTTTTAACATCGACTATAAGGGATC
>CALMFM010000150.1 GCA_937862575.1 uncultured Bacillota bacterium | reverse complement strand
TTTGAAGAATTTTCGTAAAAGTTAAAAAAGTATTCCGATTTTAAATACAAAAAGGAGGAAACTGAAGTCATTATGTAAAGGGAAAATTTTCGGTAATACAAAAGATTTCTTCACGCCTTAAAATCTCAAAACCGGCAAAAAGTTAAAAAAGTTAAAAAAGTTAAAAAGTTAAAAAAGTTAAAAAAGTTAAAAAAGTTAAAAAGTTAAAAAAGTTAAAAAAGTAATAAAAGTTAAAAAGTTAAAAAAGTTAAAAAAGTATTCAGAAAAGGGGTCAAAAATGTATCGAGTAACAACCCAATTGCACTTCGATTCTGCCCATTATTTACGGGGCTACGACGGGCCTTGCAGTAAGATGCATGGGCATCGTTTCACGGTTCGGTTATATCTTTCAGGTGAATACCTTGACTGTAATGGGATTTTGGTGGATTTTAAAGGGATAAAACAGGTGGCCAAAGAGATAATTGATGAGTTTGACCATGAGATCCTAAACGATCATCCCCCATTTGACACGATCAACCCAACCGCTGAGAATATTGCCTGGTATTTTTACTCACAATTGATAAACCCATATTCAAGATTTATCGAGAAGGTAAGAGTCTACGAGTCACCTGATAGTTACGCAGAATATTTTGCAAAGGAATAAATATGATTGTAAATGAGATCTTCTACAGCATAAGTGGTGAAGGTGGTTCAGCTGGAAGACCAGCAGTATTTATCAGGTTAGCTGGATGCAATTTTATAGAAGAAAAACATCCATGTTATTACTGTGATACTGTTTATGCCGGAAGGAACAATGCCGGAAAGAAGATGACTATCGAAGAAGTCTTTCGAACGATTAAAACATCGTGGGAACCAGTCTTTGGGATATATCGGCCACTAATAATAATCACTGGTGGGGAGCCTTTATTAAACGAGAAAGATGTTATTAATCTGGTATCGGTATTCAGTGTAGCAGGCCATGATATTGAGATCGAAACAAATGGCAGTTATCAGCTTAGTAACATGTTGACCAGTCTTCCGGTTAACTGGAGTCTGGACATAAAGACCCCATCGTCGGGAAACTCAAATATGAACGTATATGAAAACCTGGATAAGCTTGGAATTAACGACCAAGTAAAGTTTGTATGTGGAAACATTAAAGACCTCGAGTTTGCAGAAGATATAATATTAAAATACCCAACCAGTGCAAATTTGTTTATTCAACCATCATATGGAGTAACAGATATGGTCGAGCTAATAAACTTCATAAAGATGCGACTGCCAATGACAAGACTGTCGACCCAGATCCATAAACTATATTTTGGTAAAGAAGCGAGGGGTGTTTAGTCATGAATTTCGAACAGGTTGAACATGGGTCTAGATTGATATTAACTGGAATACTTGGTGAAAACCTTCCAGAAGGAATGGAAGAATCACCAACCAGAATGGCAAAAGCATTTGCTGAATTGACCAAAGGATATACAGTGGATATTTCTGCTCTGTTTAAAGTGTTTGAACATGATGGTAAAGATCAGATTGTAGCATTTAGAGATATGCGTTTTGTTTCGTTATGTGAGCATCATGCCATGGTGTTCACTGGTATGGCTTCTGTGGCTTATTTGCCTGATAAGAAGGTCATAGGGGCATCAAAAATTGCCCGTTTGGTCAATGCCCATGCCAACAGGTTTCAACTCCAGGAGCGAATAGCCAGTGATGTTGCCAGAGACCTTCAGGAGTATCTCTCCCCGAAAGGTGTCGCGGTAATTCTTCAGGCTGAACATTCATGTATGCGATGTCGTGGTGTAAAATCAGAATCTAGTCAGATGGTTACGTCTGTAATGACTGGTGTATTCAGAGACAATCAGTCATCCAGAATGGAAGTCTTATCACTCCTTGGATTTCGGCAATGATTATTCACCTAGTCTATGACCAATCTTTTGACGATATTCTCAGAGAAGAAGGCATAAATCTGATGTTGTCGTTTGCAGTAATAAGCAAGGATCCATTTTCGGTAAAGATCCCAGAAGGATTCAAGAAGGTGATGATAGACTCTGGAGGCTTCCAGCTCCAAACTGGGGTCAAGACCGGAAGAGATATATCATTGTCAGCTTATGCGGCATGGTTAAAATTTGCCATTCCGAAATACCCGGAAATAGTAGCCTATATGAACATGGATATTCTGGGTGATACTGCCCAAAGTATCAAGAACATGGAATGGCTTGAGAGTGAGGGTTTGCATCCATTGCCGGTTTGGCATCCTGGTGAAGGAATGGAATTGCTGGATAAATACTGTAAGAAATATCCATATATTGCGGTTGGTGGTATTGCTGGCAAAGCCAAAAGAAACAGTGCAGACATGAAGCCAATGTTTGAATCTATTTTGACCAGACACCCAGAAACAAAGTTTCATTTACTTGGAATTGGTATTACCGCCTCAACCGCACTTAGATCGTTTAGGCCATATTCGGTTGACTTTTCAACATGGGTTAACGTTTACAAATTTGGTCATGGTCTGGACTGGGATAAAGATGGACTATTGCGTGAATATCAGCTTCCACAAGAGGACAGAGACCGAATTCGGGTAGACAAGGAATTCAAAAAGAAAGTGGTCAGGGAGACAATCAAAAAATTAAAAATATTCGCTGACCGGATAGAGGAGTTTCATGACCCACACCAAATCCAATTTAACCTCGAGTGACATATCAAAGGTAAAACTAAATCTCGGATGCGGCCTAGAACTAATGGATGATTATATCAACATTGATAATCAATGTATCAATGCACCAGTAGGAAAACAATTTATCAGAAGAAGCTTTGCGGATCTGTCTTTCCTGGAAAACAAGAGTGTTGATGAGATCTATGGTAAACAGATCATAGAACATATTCATCCCATGTGTCTCAAAGAAGTTCTGTATGAATGGTGTCGGGTTTTGAAACCTGATGGCAAACTTATTCTTATATTTCCTGATTTTGACAAATGTATAGATGTGTATAGCAAATGCAAAACACTTAACTATACCAATGATTATCTGGATTTTATCAGGATAAACTTCTGTTTACTGAATTCAACCCAGAATGAAACCCTGGTCAAGGCAGACAGACATCGTAGTCTTATAACTATTCCTTACCTGGATCGGATGCTTAAAAGTGAAGGACTTGAGATAGAGTCTTCCGAAGACTGGGGAAGTGATGATGAGAAAAAATACTTTACTAAAGTTACAATCAGACGAATAAGAAAAGACTGATCTTGTGTAAGACAAATCAACATCTAAACAAACTGTTGTGAAATAATAGGAAGGCAAATGAACGAAGAAGCATTTTATAGTAAACATAAGTGTGTCAGACATGGAAAAATTGGATATGAAGAATCTCATATATGCTATGTTTGTGGTTCAAATTTTAAGTCAGAACAGGCTTCTATATGTGTAAAGTGTGGAATGAGAATGTGTAGTGTTTGTGGGTCATGTTCCTGTGATTTCTCAAAAGATGTAAGACAAGCCATGAGAGAGATCCATACTTTATACTGTTGCAACCGAAGAAATCTTCTGGCGTTCAAAAGACTACCAAGGCGAATAGTATTTATGCTTCCATCAAACATAGCATCAAATGTAACCAAGAACCTATTGTTTTGCCAGGCTAAGATAAATGAGACCAATAGACCATTATCGTGATGCCAAAAAGGTCGGATTTGGGACAATCAAATCCTTACTGGTTATGTTGCCAGATTTGTTTGTACTGCTGAGAAAGATTGTTCCAATTTGGTCAATAAAGAGGTGGTGTATGGAAAATCACAATACCCAAATGGCAGTTGACAGAATGGCTGCTATCAATGGAGCATTAGGTGATGCGTGGGGTTTTCATTGGGAACAGGATACCGCAACACATGATTTTGACTATGACTTTTCATACCTGATACCAAAAGATGCAGTCATGATGTATTCTGGTGGGCTTGATAGTTTTATCCAATGGAGATTACTTGGTAAACCAAAATGTGTTTACTTTGATATCGGGCATAAAGCCAGTCATTCAGAGTTTATCAGAATATGCAAAGCGACTGAAGACCTTGGACTTGATCTAACCAGAATAACCGATTTGAATCTTGAAAAGTTTGAGATGGACAATGCTTATATCCCATATCGGAATCTGTTCTTCATAATGCTGGCAAGTCTGAGGTCACCAAATGTAGTCATTGCCCAGATATCAGAGTGGGCACCTGATAAGAACTCTGGATTCTATCGGAAGACCGAACATTTGCTGAATGGAATAAGAAAAGGAAAGTTTCAGGGTCTTAACATGGGAGAGGTCAGTATCTATTCCCCATTTTCTGGATGGACAAAAACCGAATTGGTCAGGGAATATATAAGCAGATGGCCAGCTGAAGATCTGGAACGATATAGTTGGAGTTGTTATAGTAATGGTTTGATCCCATGTGGCAAATGCACTGCCTGTGTATCAAGACATATTGCCATGACCAACAATGGAATTGAAGAAAAGACTGCCGAGCCAGTTGATATTCATCTGTTGACCAAGAAGTTGAGTATAAAGGATTTTAAGATACATAATATCCCGATGTACCTTAAACGGTACAATGAAATGAGAAAATACAAGAAATTGACTGGCTACGATCAAAAACGAGCCAATGGGTAAATATAACATGTATGATTGCACTATCAGGAGGACAACATGAAACTACTTCGGGCAGAATATGAAGTAGTCAGAGGCAAACCAGTGATATGTCTGTTTACCAGAGATGAGACTGGTAAGCGGATTGTGGTCAAAGATGATACCTTTGTTCCATATTTCTATGTCAAGGATGGAGATGAAGTCAAAGTTCCACAATACTACGTAGACAAAAAGTTATTCCAAGCCTATGATGGAAATACCGTCAGAAAAATCTATACCAGATTGCCTGAAGATGTGGCTATGGTTAGAGACAAATTCTCAAAGACATATGAAGCCGATATTCTTTTTCCAATCAGATATACGCTTGATAAGATACCGGATATCGAACCAACCAAAGCCAAGATAATTTACCTGGATATCGAAACACTAAATGATGGCAAATTCCCAGATCCTGGAATTGCAGACCAGTCGGTTGTTTGTATTACCATGTACGACAATCTGGATGACACTTATACCACTTTGGTTTACAGACCAAATATGGCAATTGGAACCGTTGACGATATCTATGACAATAGACTTCACCAGGTCAAGTATTTTGGAACGGAACATGAGCTTCTTAAAGCATTTGTTGATTATATTGGACAGTCAGAAGCTGATGTCATAACAGGATGGAACGTAGAAATATTTGACCTTAGATATCTTATAAATAGAATGAGATGGTTCAATATAGATCCTTCTCCTATGTCTCCAATGAGAGTTGCTTATGTCCGTGGAGAGCGGGAAATAGTTATCAAGGGCGTGGCAGTAGTTGACCTTCTGGATTCGTATAGAAAGTTGACGTTCAGTCAGGAAGAAAGTTACAGACTTGGATATATTGCCAATAAGGTCACCGGTGAAGGTAAGAATTTTGAAGGTGGAGATGTCAACCGGTTATGGAACAATGATGTAAATAACCTGATTGCCTATAACACCAATGATGTCCGGTTAGTCAAAAACATAGACGAGAAGCTCGAGTTGATTAACTTCCTGGATGAGATCCGCCGGTTATCAGGCTGCCATCTGGAACATACTTTCCATACCAGCAAAATATCAGATTGTTATATCCTCCGGCTTATGCACAACCGGACTGTCTTTCCGACCAAAATAAAACATGACAAGACTGAATTTGAAGGCGCATTTGTAGGCCGATGGGGTCTTGGTATATATGACAATGTAGCCGGATTTGACCTTAAGTCCCTCTATCCTTCAATCACCTTAGCCGCAAACCTTAGCCCGGAAACGGTCAAGAACAACCCATCCAAAGACACTTCTGATCCTTCCTTTATATATATCGATGACATTAAGGTCAGAAAAGACATCAAAGGATTTTTACCTGAAGTGTATGATAGTTTGTTTGGTGAGCGTGATAAGTACAAACGGTTAATGGCTAAAGAGGAAGTGGAATCCCCAAAATGGAAATTCTACTATGCAAGACAATATGCCGTTAAGATTATTTTAAACGCCATTTATGGCCAGACAGCCTTCGTTGGCTCAAGAATACATGATCCAAGAATTGCTAAGACCATTACCTATATGGGTAGACAAATTATCAGTTGGAGCAAGACCTTCATGGAGAACAAGGGGTTTAAGGTTCTGTATTGTGATACAGATTCTGTTTTTGTCCAGTTAAAAGAAGGCACAAAGGCAGAAGCCGAGCAGGTTCTAGCTGAGCTAAATGCTTCGTACAAGGATTTTTGTGCCCAGTACAATATTGATGACTACAAGCGGTTCAAGATGGAGTTTGAACGAATCTATAGCAAAATCTTCTTTGGCAAAAGTAAGAAGAGATATGCTGGTGCGGTAAAATACCAGGATGGACAGGATGTTGACCTTCTTCGGGTTATGGGATTTGAGATTAAGCGGTCAGATTCTTCCCAGTTTTCAAAGAAGATCCAGGAAAATGTCTTTGAGATGTTACTCCGGAAGGATAAATCCAAAGGTGAAGGTCTTGAGTACATTGGATCTGAAATAGAAAGAATCCGAAATGGGAAGTATAGTTTCACTGAAATAGGAATCCCCAAAGGCATAAACAAAGATCCATCTGAGTATGTATCGTCTTCACCACACTTACGAGGAATTGAATTTGCCAAGAAGATGGGATATCAGTTGTCGAATAAACCAAAAATGATATATGTCTTGTCATTGCCGCCAGGATGTCCTGAAACTGATGCTGTCTGTTTCGATGAAGACCAGCAGGTTCCACCAGGAACTCAGATAGATGTGGAACAGATGCTTGAAAAGACCGTAAAACAAAAGTTACTTGGGATTTTTGAAGCACTTGGTTGGGATATGAGTGATCTGGTTCATTTCTGGAAAGGCAAGGCAAGTAAAATCGAACAACTTCAATTATTTTAGCATAATATTACAGTATGTATTGACACTATATAACACTGAATGTTATAACATTTGAACATGAAAGAACAAGAAAAGGGTTAGTAATGTACAGAGCTAAAATTGTCCCATCTGTTGAGAACCCAAACTGGGTTATACTCCTTACCCCTTATAATGCTGAGTTTGTCCAGGATCTAAAATTCTATATTCCTTCCACGTATCGGGTCTGGAATCCGGATGATAAACACTGGGTAATATCAAAACAGTACATTAGAGACCTGGAAAATTTGTGCAAGACCCATTTTGGTGGGCTTGACCAGAGTAGCATGAATGAAGAACGTACCAGACAAAATACCACCGGTTCTGGACAACAGAAAAAAGAAAAACCAATTACAGGAATAACCCCTGCTATTGAAGCTGTTTTCAAGCTGGATTCCTCAAAGAGTAAGAAGTTATATGCCGCCTTAGCCAAGGTATTTCATCCAGATGTTGGCGGTAGCGATGAAGTAATGACCGCTATCAATAATGTCTTTGATAGATACAAGTAGTTAAATGAAAACCAGATACAGAAAGGCACAAATGGTCGAAAATTGGCAAGAAAAACAGTACGAATATCTAATTCAGGTAAAGATGGTCTAACAACCAGGGTCACCGTCCCTAGGCAGCTTGTCAGGGTGGTAGCATCTCACAACGATATGTCGATAAAAGAATTTTCGTCTGGTTTTCGTTTAATGTGGGATTTTTCTATGGATGGTGAGCCTATAATCAGAGCTAAATTTGTTAGGTCAGTGCCGACAGGAGGTGAAGAAACAACCAAAGAACAGTAGATACAATTTAAGACGACTTTATAAGCAAACATTAGACAATCCAAATATTAAAAGGAGAATTTAGATGCCATATACTCGAGAAGATTTTGAGCCCGATGCAGGTATTTTTGATGATTTCGACGGTGAGATCATCGACGCCTACTTTGGCCCGAACCCGAATGAAAACTATGCCGCCAAGAGTGGCAAAGCTGGTCTTGGTCTTACCCTGGTTACCGAATCCTCAACCTCTGAGAAACCCCTTGAGAATTGGTATTCAGTAGGTAATGATGAGCTTTGGCAGGTATCCCGCGATAGCCGTGATATCGTCAATGTCAAGAACGAAAACACCCATCGGTTCACTGCCGGGTCAAAAGCTGGCTCACTGGTTCTGTCCATGGCCGAAGCAATCGGTAATGGTGACAAGACCTCCGGTCAGGATCTGTTTGTTAAACGTGGATTCCCGATGACCAGTGCCAGTTTCTTCATCGGCCTTAAATTCCACTTTAAGAGCCGTGAATTCAAGACCCCACAAGGCAATTCCACTACCCTTCTGGCTGCCACCAAATTCCTTGGTGAAGTTGAGACCGCTGGAAAAGCCAGCGCAAAACCCAAGGTAGAAGCAGCTGGTCAGGCCTCCGGTGCATCTTGGGATGCTCTTGATGTCATTCTGATTGACATGGCCAGTGGCAAGAGTGAGAAAGACCTTAAGAAGGCTGCCATTGGAAATGCCGACCTTAAGGCTGATCCCGCTTATATCAAGGCCGTAGTCAATGGTGGGCGGATTAAAGAATTGATAGATTCTGCCAAACTTTTTGTTGACGCAGATGGCAATTTTGTTTAATCCAAATTAACAAATCTTACTGGTGGGGGTGGTCATTGACTACTCCCACCAGAAGTATCATAAGAAAGAAGGTTGATATGCCCAACAAGACAAGCATTGCTATTAAGTGTCCTGTCTGCGGATCTACAGAAAAAGTAATTAAGTCTATTGCCGATGATTCTTCAGCCAGTCCAAGCAAACCAGATGAGTCCGGATTGGTTCTTACTGCCATGATTTCCTCAAAATCTGGCCTGATGGCTACAATTATTGCTCCGGTTATTGAGATATGTAAAAAATGTGGAACTGTTTATTGTACCAGTGTAACTACCGAAAAGGTAATGAATACAGGTCTACAAAAAGGTGGTCTTGGAAATGTTAGATAATCCGGTATTCAGGATGTCCAGTGCAACTGCCTGCCCAAAGATTTTGGTAGCTGAAAAGCTAGGATATGAGCCTAAACAGAAGACCAGATCCGACCTGGACAGGTTACAGTATTATTCATGGCTTGAAGATGTGGCAGCTAAACAAATAGCTAGCCTTGGATATGAGGTCTTGGATGCCGGGTTATGTCCATTATGCACCAACCCGGATGGAGGCCAGAGAAGTGGGTTCCATGTTGGCCTCAATTTTCCACTGTTTAGCTTGGTAGGTCATGTTGACAGACAAGTAAGGATAGATGGAAAGACCTATCCTGTTGAGATAAAATCCCTTGGTCGATTTTCGTGGCAAAGATTTAAAAACAACCAGTTCGAGTCCTTCCATGATTATGAAGGACAGGAATTATGTTACCTTGAATATTACAAGACACCCGGAATCTACTGGGTTCTTAATCGTGATACCGGAGATAGCCTTAAATATATTGTCAATGACCACAAAAACATCCTTAACTTGCCAGGTTTTGAAAAAATCTTTCTGGCGAAGACATTTGCAGAAATTGAGGAGCAAATAACCTCTGTGGTTATTGATGCCTCATGTGGTGAGCTTCCAAATGCCCCATTTGAACCAGATGGAAAATGCCGATATTGTGATTATCAGTATCTATGCCTAGATCAGGTGGAAACAGATGTGAACAAAACTTCTGAAATAAACATTCCAGAGTTAAGCGAAGCTGCCAGACTATATCAGGAAGGTGTCCGAATGGAAAAGGAAGGAGCTGAAAGAAAAAGCTCCGCAATATCCACCTTACTTGGTTTTGCCAAATCAAATCAACCAAAGTTTAAGATAAGTGGTGTAAGTTTCAGTTATTCTGGCCAGAAAACCAGAACAACTTGTGATATGGATCTGCTTAAGACAATGATTGATGATGATACATATAATAAGGTAATTAGAGTCGGAAGACCTTATGATTCCTATACAGTCAGGGTAGTAAAAGATGAGAATGGGGGTGCTGAATAATGTATGAACGAATCTTGCTTATGGGGCCGGCCGGATGTGGAAAGAGTACTCAGGTTATAAATGTTTGCAAGTATCTGCAGAAGTTTAAAAAATCGATGTATGTTATTGACCTTGAAGATAAGATGGAAGCAACACTTGGTGGTGAACTTCCCTCGAACATGAAGCTATATCCAGTGTTTGAATGGACAGAATCGAAATCTAAGGTTTCGGCCGGTGGAATGAATGAAGTCACTGATGAAATTTTGAGTAAGGTCGGCATTGATGATTGGATTGTAATTGACCGAATGGATCTGGCTTGGCCACTAGTTCAGAGATGGTATGTCAAAACAAGATACAATGAAGACCTGGCCGAACGGATGATGAGCGGTGCTGTGGCTATGGGCGAAAAGAAATCAATGATGATGCCACGTGTTGACCAAGGCAGTTGGCAGGTCATCAACGAACAATATGATTCCGTTATCTCTAAACTGCTGTATAAGTCACGGTGCAATATCATCATGACCACCGGTATCAAATCGGGTGATGATAGCTCCCCATTTGACATATACGGCAATGTTAGCGTTGCACCCAGAGGTCAGAAAGAAATTGCGCACCAACCTCATAGTGCATTCCTGCTTGGTCAGAAAAAGGAACGGGATCGTGGGAGCTATAACATGGTTTGGAATATCACTACAGCCAAGGATCTTCCAAATCGGATATACTTTGACAATGACCCAATAACCAATTTTGCTGAAGAGTATCTGGATATGTACTATTCACCAAAGGAGATAAGATGATAGATGTCTACATAGATGGTGCCTGCAAACCAAACCCTGGCAGTGGTGCAATTGGTGTAACGATCAGAGGAAACGGACATGACTTTTCCTTTGGCAAAAAAGTTCAGGACAAATGTGATAGCTACCGGG
>CALMFM010000149.1 GCA_937862575.1 uncultured Bacillota bacterium | reverse complement strand
ATAACTATATTTATGGAACTTATCGAGATACTTTAGCTGAAGACGCCACTTTGGAAGATTTGTTGGCAAATGAAGACTTGATTGTCGCAAGAGACACATTGACCGCAGCTAATACAAGTTTGGATAATTTCGTTTATGATACGCTTGGATCGTATGAAGCATATACAAATGGCGATGATATGAAATTGTATTACACTTACGAACCAGTAAAGTATTATAGTTCAAGTGATACAAGCTATTATATGATTTTGAATCTTGCCAAGACTGAAAAAGTAGATGTGACTGATTTTGAAGGAACCGAAGCTGATTTGGTTGATCTCATTGGTCAGGACATCTTTGACGAACTTCAAGATGAAATCGTTCAAACTAATCTTGACACTTCATCATTTGTTTCCGCAAGAATCTTGGAACTTCGTCAAGAACACAGTTTCAATATCTATGATTATTTCCTTGGCTTGGATTATCAAGCAGTTGACAATGATTTTGTCATCGATGAAGAAGGTAGCGAGACTATCATTGCCAGCTATGATGAAATAAATATTACAGCTGACGAACTCTTCGCCTATGCAATGAACATTAATGCACCAATGTATGTTATCTATGCATCACAAGCAAAAGCTGCTTTAGCCGCTCATTACGCTGATGTTTACTGTCTCAATGATGATGTTTGTGAATATGATGTAACTTTAAATGAGTCAGAGAAGATGATTGAACACTATGACGATTTGGCAAGTTTACAAGTTCAATTCGATGCCAGTTACTATTCTTCTTATTATACATTCGATGAATATCTTTATTTGGCTTACGGTGTAAGAAGTAGAACAGAAATGGTTTCTGACTATTATGTTGTTTCGACACTACAGCCATTGTTCATCTATGACGAAATCACCAAAGACGATTATGCAATTCTAAACTACATCATGGAATTGGCACAACCATATTATGACAATTACTTCAGCCTCAACGTCAATCACCTGTTGATCTATGTTGACAGAGACGAAGATGGTACACCTGACGACTTTAATGATTTCTATGCAGAATTGGAAGATCAGACAACTTTTGATACAATGCTGGCTAATTTCGAAACCGCAATCAGAACATATCTAGATGACGAAGACAACAGTTTTTCTACTTTGATTACCGAGTATAACAAAGCTAAACGCGATGATGCGACTTGGGGTGAATTTAAATTATTTGGATTCAACATAATAACCGAGTCGTTAGGCGAAGTCACTTATGCCGGGGCAACCGGAGTTTATGAGGATTCTTTCGTAGATTCCCTGATTGATATCTATCAATTATATCAAACAGAACAATACGAAAATGAAGATTATATCTATTATGATCAACTGGTTGAGTCATCATATGGTAAACATATAGTTCGCGCTACAAAAGGAACAAGCTTTGAAAGACCTTCTGCTCAATTCACCATGACTTATGATGATGACAATGTAGCCGAATATTTACCGGGAATGGTTAACCTTACTGAAGCATTGACATTCGAACAATTGAAGATCTATGCTGATTATCGTTTCACTGTTATCGCTTATGGTAATGGCGACTTCGAAGCAATCTATGGTTTGACAAGACCGGACATTCCAAGTTCAGTAAATTCGTTCATTAGAGCTTTCTACGATGATCTATATGACGCAATGTATGTTGTTGGGTATATGAACTATATAATAATCGATCAATTGCTTGACAGTACCATCGTAAATGAATACGCAAGTTACTGCAATATGAGCAGCGTTTTGTTCAACCAGAGACTTAATGATCTCTCGGAAATCTACATGTATCAGATATTTGCGGATTTAGATGTAAGATGATAAAATAAAAGTGCGATCACCTCGCACTTTTTAAATACCAGAGGAATTAATATGAATATCAAAGAAGAAGAAAGAATTATCAAAAACAACACCTTGATGACAATGATCATCAACGCCTTTTTGGCAGTCATGAAAATGTTGGCCGGTATCTTTGGAAAATCTAGTGTTTTGATAAGTGATGCAGTCAATTCAATCGGTGATATCGCGACAAATATTGTTGTGTATATTTCCGCGATATTTTCTCGAAAAGAAAGAGACAAAGACCACCCTTACGGACATGAAAAATATGATAGCATCATCTCAATATTCTTAGGTGTAGCTATCATCATAACCGCTTTCGAAGTTGGTCGCGAAGCAGTTATTAAACTATACGATTTCTTTGTTTACGGGACCGCAATCGATACACCAAAATGGTTCGCCTTGGCGGCGGCGGCTTTGACGATCTTAATCAAGGAATTTCTCTTTCAAAAAACAAAAAGAGATGCAAAGAAGGCTCATTCAGGAGCTTTGTTGGCTCAAGCTTGGGATCACCGTTCCGATACCATAGCCAGTTTTGGGGCTATAGTCGGTATTACCGGAGTTATGTTAGGCGCAAGTTATCTTGACCCGATTGCTTCTTTGTTGATTGCATTCTTCATCTTGAGATTGGGATACCGGATAGTAGCCTCTGGAGTTGGGCAAGTTGTCGACAAATCCGCAGATCCAATAACTGAACAGACCATCAAAGATATCGTAGTGAAATATCCGGAAATCCAAAGCTTGGATGTCATCAAAACAAGAATGTTCGGTATGAAGATTTATGTAGACTTGGAAATAAGCATGGATTTTCAATTGTCATTGGAAAAATCGCATTCGGTCGCGCAAAGGTTGCACGATGAAATTGAAGAAGCTATACCGGAAGTGCTCCATTGCATGATTCACTGTAATCCATACTATCCGAAAAATAATGAATAACTAGTTGATTTTAAAAAATGACAGTGCTATAATAAATATTTACAAGAAAGCGCTTACGAGGAGGGATACATATGTTATTGTCCATATTGAATTATCTTGATACGGGACCTGGCATTTGGGAAATTTTACTGAGGATGGCACTAACGGCTATTTTCGTCGGAGTGATTGGTGTCGAAAGACAATTACGCCAGAAAATCGCTGGTGTTACCACACATTTGATGGTTGCCTTCGGGGCTGCCGGAATTGCTATCATGCAAGACAGTCTATATTATGAAGCGTTGAACATGGCACAAGCTTTCGCGGACCAAGGTTTGATGATTACAGTAAACTTGGAGAGACAAAGAGTCATCGCCCAGGTTGTTACCGGCGTCGGTTTCTTGGGTGCAGGTACAATATTGAAAACAAGGAACGGAATCTATGGGTTAACGACAGCTGCTACTTTGTGGCTATCTGCCATGATTGGTCTATGTTTTGGCATGGGTGCTTACATTGTTGGAATCGTAATATCCATCTTCTCCTTGATTTTCCTGACAGTAATCCGCAAGGTTTTATCTCACACAGCTTTAAGGCATGTGCAAAGCCCGGATATCATCGGATCGGAAAGAGTAGACGACTAAAGAGACGCGAGTCTCTTTTTTTTTGAAATTATTCATTCATATTTTTTGCAAAAAACCGCTAAATAATGTAAAATATTTATGGAATTTCGGAGGTTACGCTAATGATATTGGAAATTAAGGATCTATATGTATCTGTTGAGGATAATATTATTTTACAAGGAGTCAATCTAACGGTAAAAGGTGGAGAAACTCATGCGATAATGGGTCCTAACGGAACAGGGAAGTCGACTTTGGCATCGATATGCATGGGACATCCTAAATATAAGATTGAATCGGGAGACATTTTGCTCGATGGCGAAAGCATTATTAATAAGACAGTTGACGAGAGAAGCCGTATGGGCATCTTTTTAGCGATGCAAAATCCTACAGAAGTTCCTGGTGTGACTAATTTCGACTTTGTCAAAGCGGCGCTTCAAACAAGAATGGAAGAAGGAAAACATCTGCGTGTCGGTAAATTCATACTTGAGTTCGAAAAAGCTTCGGAAAATCTCAAGATGGGTAAAGGTCTTGCACACAGATTCCTGAATCAGGGATTCTCCGGAGGCGAGAAGAAACGTAATGAAATTTTGCAGATGCAACTAATAAAACCGAAATTTGCTTTTCTAGATGAGATAGACTCAGGTTTGGACGTGGACGCTTTGAGAATCGTCGGCGAAAACGTCACCAATCAAAAATCTTCAGATCTTGGACTTGTCTTGATTACTCACTACCAAAGATTGCTGGACTACATAGTGCCAGATTACGTTCATATAATGATAAATGGAATGATTGTAAAGACTGGTGGTAAAGACCTTATCGAGAAAATAGACAGTGAAGGTTACGACTGGGTCAAGACAGAACTCGGAATTACTGATTTCGACGTTAGAAAAGCTCCGGTGTCACTTGGAACATGCCCTTCAAAATCATTGAAATAAACAAGGAATATATATGAAAATACCTACCTATCTTGATACAAAGAATCAGGTTGTGATATTTAAAGACAATGAATGGATAAATAAGTCCATCGCAGTCTTGAAAGATGATTTCCTTGATGTGTCGGAAACAGAAACTCTATTTATTTATGTTGAAGACTATTTGAAGGAAAACATAAACCTTAACCTGAAAGAAAAAGCTAAGACAACTATATATATGATATTCAAAACATCCGTACCAAAGCATTATGAAATCAAGATCAACTTGGATCAAAATGCGGAATTGGATGTCTTTTCAGTTGTAAGAAACGTTGAGAAGACTCAACTTACAATCAACCGCAAATTCGAATTGGCCAAATCTTCAAACTTAAAAATTAGAAATGCCTTATTGAACATGGGGGAGACCTCTCTTAACGATTCCGTAAATCTTAATGGAGAAAAAGCTGAGGTTAATATGGATCTTCTTAATGTCGGTTCATATAACGACATTTTCAAAGTGAACCAGGACGTTTCTCATAAAGCCAAATGGACAGTATCTAACATAACCAATTCTCTCATAAGCAATTCGAATTCGAAATTGGATTATTCAGTTTCCGGAAGAATATTCAAAGGAAATGAACATTCGAGTTGCCGGCAAACAAACAAAGGCATAATCCTTAGTGAATATGGCGATATCGGTGTTATTCCAAAACTATTCATCGACGAATACAATGTTGAAGCTAGCCACGGAGCCGCTATCGGGCAGATAGATGAAGAGCAGCTTTACTACTTGTTAAGTCGCGGCTTGACGGAGACCGAGGCCAGAAGCCTGATTATCTCCGGATATACAAAACCATTCGTAGCCAATATCGTTGATGAAGATATAAAAGAACTTGTCGAGAGACAAATCTTGAAAAGAATAAATGAGGCGGATATATTATGATGAATAATCCATGGAAAAAAGACTTTCCTCAATTGACTGACGGATCGGTCTATTTCGACACGGCTGCGACCAGTTTAAAGCCACAGTCTGTCATCGAAGCTGTCAATCACTATTATCACGATCTCAGCGCCAACATCCACCGCGGAATGTATGAAGCGGCTGTCATTACAACTGAATTATATGAAAGAACCAGAGAAACAGTGGCCCATTTCATCAATGCCAATCCGGAAGAAGTCATCTATACCAGAAGTACTACAGCTGGATTAAATATGGTTTCTTACATTTATGGTCTGGAAAAACTTAACGAAGGAGACGAGATTATCGTTTCCGAATTGGAACATCATTCCAGTTTCCTGCCATGGCAAAATGTGGCCAAGAAGACGGGCGCCTTAATCAGATTTATCGAACTTAATCAAGAAGGACGAATCACGGTTGAAGCATTCAAGAAGGTCTTGAACGATAAAACGAAAGTGGTCGCATTAACATATGTTTCCAATGTTATGGGATATATCACACCGATAAAAGAAATAATAGAATTAGCGCACCAGTATCAAGCTATTGTTATAGTTGACGCAGCCCAGGCAATTCAACATATAAAAGTTGACGTGAAGGATCTGGACTGTGATTTCTTGGCTTTTTCAGGACATAAAATGTTGGGACCTACTGGTATCGGTATTCTTTTTGGAAAGTATGCTCTTCTAAAAGAACTTGATCCGATGGAGTACGGCGGAGACATGAACGAAGACGTCAATAAAGATGTCTCCACGTGGAAAGAAGCACCTTTCAAATTTGAAGCTGGGACAATGCCAATAGCTTCTGTATTGGGATTGGAAGCGGCAATAAGATATATCGAGAACATTGGAATCCAAAATATCCATGAACACGTTACCAAAGTCCATAGATACGCTTTAGCTCAACTTAACCAAATTTCTGGTATCACTATCTATAACAAAGGTTCAGAAACAGGAATCATTTCGTTTAACATTGACAATGTACCAAGTCATGATGCCATAACATTTTTCGCTGAGAAGAAAGTCGCCTTAAGAGCGGGACAACATTGTGCCAAATTGATATGCGATTGGTTGGGAATTTATTCCTGCATGCGCGCATCCATCTATATTTATAATACATACAAGGACGTCGATCTATTGGTTGAAACCGTCAAACAAGCAGTTGAGTATTTCCAAGAATTGGGATTCTAGGAGGAAAATATGACAGGGTTGGACAATCTTTATCGCGAGATAATTATGGAACATTATAAAAATCCAAGAAACAAAGGTCTGGTAGAGAATCAAGATTACCGACTTTTTCGCATCAAGAATCCATCCTGTGGTGATGATATAACTATCCAAACACTGGTTGTGGACGGCATAATCAAAGATTGTCGCCATATCGGCCATGGATGCTCGATATCGATGGCTTCAGCTTCGGTGCTTACAGAACTCATGATTGGTAAATCGGTCGAGGAAGCCGAGAAGATAGCAGACAATTATCTTAATATGGTGGCTAACAAAGAATATGATGAAAACATCGATTTGGAAGAAGCGGAAGTTTTCAGCGGAGTAAGACAGTTCCCAGCTAGAATCAAATGCGCTTCTATCGCTTGGGTTGCCTTCAAAGATACCCTGAAGTAGGAGAAAACATGAGCAAGAAAAAAGACGATTTTAATATCGTATCAGATTACAAATACGGTTTCCATACCGAAACCGAATCATATAAGAAAACAAAAAGAGGTTTAAGCGAGGAAATCGTAAGAGAGATTTCGGCAATAAAAAAAGAGCCGGAATGGATGCTTGAGATGCGTTTGGAAGCATTAAAAGCCTTTTACGAGATTCCTAACCCTAAATGGGGTCCGGACCTTTCTTTCATCGACTTCGATGATATCGTATATTACATCAAACCGTCAGAGAGCGTTGAAAGGGATTGGAATAGTGTTCCTAAAGAAATCAAGGAAACATTTGATAAACTGGGAATCCCGGAAGCAGAACAGAAATATCTATCGGGAGTAACTACACAATTCGAGTCTGAAGCTGTCTATCACAGCACAATCCAGGAACTAACTGATTTAGGAGTTATATTTCTCGATACAGATTCTGCTTTGAAAGAATACCCAGATCTTTTTAGAAAGTATTTTGCCAAGGTTGTCGGATTTAGAGATAACAAATATGCAGCTCTAAACACAGCGGTATGGAGCGGCGGATCATTCATTTTTGTGCCTAAGGGTGTTGTTATTGACAAGCCATTACAATCATATTTCCGAATAAACTCCGAGAAAATGGGACAATTTGAAAGAACATTGATTATAGTTGACGACGAAGCTTCCTTAAACTATGTTGAAGGATGTACAGCACCTATTTATTCAAGCGATTCTTTACATGCGGCAGTTGTGGAGATATACGTTAATGAACATGCAAAGTGTCGGTATTCAACAGTTCAAAACTGGTCTACAAATATTATCAACTTAGTAACCAAAAGATCTTTGGTTGAAAGCTATGGCCATATGGAATGGATTGATGGAAATATCGGGTCCGGCTTGAACATGAAATATCCTGCCTGTATTTTAAAAGGAGATCATGCCAAAGGAACGACAATTACAATAGCATTTGCCGGTAAAAATCAATACCAGGACACAGGAGCCAAGATGATTCATATCGGTGACTACACCACCAGCAAGATCGTATCAAAATCAATAGCTACCAAAGGCGGTAAGGTGAATTATCGCGGATTGGTCACTCAAGGTAAGAATGCCAAAGGCGCAAAAGCTAAGATTGAATGTGACACAATACTTGTCGATAGAGAGTCAAGTTCGGATACAATCCCGACAAACTCAGTAAAGAATTTCCGTGGACAAATCGAACATGAAGCCACAGTATCAAAAGTTAGTGAAGATCAACTTTTCTATCTAATGAGTAGAGGTATGACTGAAGACGAAGCCAAAGAAATGATAATCATGGGATTCATCGAACCATTCGCAAGAGAATTGCCTATGGAGTATGCAGTGGAACTAAACCAGCTGATCAAGTTGGAGATGACCGGATCAATCGGTTAATATATTATACCCGTCAGCCCGTGAATGTAGCGGAATGGCGGGTTTTATATATAATTAAATAAATAAAAATTTCTCAACTGAATTTCGCATGGTCATTTTGCAAAATTAAGCGATATATGTTAAAATATAGCAAAGGTGGTGCTGATTATGAAGCTGGTTATGGCAATAGTGTCTAATGAAGATGCTAGCAAAGTCATCAAGAGTCTCATCAAAGAGAATTTTTTTGTGACGAAGCTTGCGACTACTGGTGGATTTCTGATGAGTGGAAACACAACAATGATTGTCGGCGTGCAGGATGAAATGCTTGACAAATGCATTCAAGTCATTTCCGAGACCTCGAGAAGAAGAACTAAATTGGTTCCTAATGCAATCTCGAGCGAATTCGGTATCTTTTCGTCTACGCCTGTGGAAGTTCAGGTCGGAGGCGCTACTATCTTCGTTTTAGATGTTGAACAGTTTATCAAATCATAGATAACTTCTAAATAGAACTGTTGAGGTCTGACAGTTCTTTTTTAAGAGACGAGGAGTCTTTGTGGAAGAAAGAATTGAGCTTAAATTCCTGATGGAATTGACTGATTATTATAATTTAAGAAGACAATTGTCGCTATTCATGAGCGAGGACGAGTTCGTGACTCATGATCACGGATACCAATTATCCTCACTTTATTTTGATGATCTCTACGACTCAGCAACTTTTGATAAAGCCGATGGAGTAGAATATCATCGCAAGTTTAGAATCAGAACCTATGAGAATGGGCGGAAGCGTCTTGAATTCAAAATAAAAAACGGAAACATTTCTTCCAAAGACAGTCTGTTATTGGATGATGAACTTGAAAGAGCTTTGATTGAAAGAGACAACAAGGTAATTAAAGCAAGAATCTCCGAACCTTTGATTGCCAATATAATGTTAAGAATGAAATTGGATAACCTGAAAATAAAACTGTTTATTGACTATTTTCGTGAGGCTTATGTTTTCAAAGATAATGAAGTGAGAATCACATTTGACAAGGATATCATCGTCTATGACGTTGCCAACACAAATCAGAAATACAAAGTTTTGGAACCTAATCAAGTTATAATGGAAGTTAAGTATCGTAAATATTTACCTGATGTCGTTAGAAAAATAATATTCGCCAAGCACTATCAGACAATACCATATTCGAAATACCTGATGGGTTGGCTCAAATTGAATAATTGGGGTGTTTAATATGAATTTTTTATCTATAATTGATGTTCTATCAGAATTGGAAGCGTTAGATTTATCCGTATCGGATATCCTTCTAAACCTTCTAATTGTCTTGATATTGAGTTTGTTTGTGTTATTGATATATAAACTATCATATCAGAGCAACGTTTATAACAAAAGCTTTGCGATGAGCTTACCGATATCGGCTTTGGTTACCGCCATGGTAATCATGGCTGTATCAAGTAATGTAATTCTTTCTTTGGGTATGGTCGGTGCTTTGTCAATTGTACGTTTCCGTACCGCCATCAAGAACCCACTTGACACAATCTTCATGTTTTGGACGATTGGTATAGGAATCACTGTTGGTGCCGACACCACGATCTTGGCTATCATCGGATCGGTTGTAATAGGGGGATCAATCCTCTTTGTCCAAGCGTTGGAAATCTTCAATAGCCCTTATATGCTTATAGTAGGTCTGGAGAAAGAATTCGACGAAGAAGAATTATTGAAAGAAGTAGCCAAGGTATATCCAAAGTTCCAAATCAGAAACAAGTCGATTCACAAGGATGATGCCGAATATACCTTTGAAATAAGAGGTAAGAAGGATATCACTCTTAAAGTAGATGCAATCAAAAAACTTAACGGTGTTTCCAGTGTTATGTTGTTGAGTTATCGAGGAGATTACGTAGTTTGATGAATCAAAGGAAGATTTACCTTCATTTCCGGGGTGATTATTCAGAAGATGTGATCACGTTTTTGAAGGCTTTCGACGATCTGAAATTTAAGAGATTATCGGACAATCAATTGGAAATTACCTCAAGTGAGGATATCGACAGTGAATTTCTTGTTAGCGCCAGAGAGTTTTCTTTGGTAGAGCTATATCAGGATTTCACTGCTTTCGTCGCACCTAGGGACTATATTCTTGAAACTGAAGACATTTTAGCGATACTTCCGGAGCTAAATCCGAAAATATATGCAATAGAAACGTTGATTCCCGAACTTGTCTTCCTGAATAAACAAGATGCTCTTAAAAAAATCAGGAATCATTATTACGGTAAGTTTAACTCCGAAACAATTGATACGATTCTTGGCTTTATCTCAAGTAACCTTAACGCCACTAAAACCTCTAAGGCTCTCTACATGCATCGAAACACTTTGAACTATCGGTTGGATAATTTTATTTCCAAAACG
This sequence comes from uncultured Bacillota bacterium, assembly GCA_937862575.1. Classification (GTDB taxonomy): domain Bacteria; phylum Bacillota_I; class Bacilli_A; order Izemoplasmatales; family Hujiaoplasmataceae; genus 4572-104. Next base: position 192 of record CALMFM010000149.1, on the reverse strand, counting down.
GAAATTGACGTCAGGACTTTTACTGGAGCTTTGGCTGTATATTTGCTCTTTAGAAGATAATTTGTGCACATTGCATATATGATTATCTTCTTTTTTTTTGTATAATAATGGAGAAATCATATTATAGGAGGATTTTATGGCAACATTAAGTTTTCAAGATTTAAATAAGATTTATGATAATGGCGTACAAGC
>CALMFM010000148.1 GCA_937862575.1 uncultured Bacillota bacterium | reverse complement strand
TAGCGGTAGTTAGATGGTCACCGGTAATCATCATAACCCTGATGCCGGCTTTATGACATTTGGCGATAGCTTCCTTAGCTTCCGGTCTTGGCGGGTCAATCATCGCAGTCAGTCCAAGGAAAATCAGGTTGTTTTCCAGGTCATTGCTTTTCGGTGTGTCTGTTTCTCTATAAGCAAAACCTAATACTCGATAAGCATTTTTAGAGTATTCTTCATTCTTACCTAATATATTGTTTATGTCTTCTTGTTTAATAGGTCTTATTTCTCCGCCTATTTGAATTCTATCGCATTGCTTGACCAATTGATCGCAAGCACCTTTTGTCAGCACCAAATATTTATTATCTATTTTATTGATGGAGGTCATCATCTTTCTTGTTGAATCAAATGAGTATTCATTCAACTGAGGATAATGCTTTTCCGGATTATCCAATGAATATCCGCCTTTAGCTGCCAAAACCAATAGAGCGCCTTCGGTTGGATCACCGAGAACTTTATTTTCACTATCAAGTTTTGCATCGTTACATAACAGACAAATCTTTAGTATTTTGTCCAGATTATCGGTTAAAAAGGATTTCTTACCATCTTTTAATATTTCTCCTACAAACGAATATCCAGTTCCCGATACATCAAATTCATTATCCAGATCAAATACTTTCTTGACAGTCATTTCATTTTGAGTCAGCGTCCCGGTCTTATCAGAACAAATGACCGTTGCTTGTCCCAATGTTTCAACTGTCGATAAGTTTTTGATTATCGCATGGCGCTTGACCATTCTTTGCATACCTAATGCCAATACTACGGTTATAACTGCGGTTAAGCCTTCAGGTATTGCCGCAACCGCCAATGCAATTGCAGTTAGGAAGATATCAAATATGTGCTGTCCTTGTAAAACGCCAAGCCCAAAAACAATTATAGAAACAGCTATACAGATTAGTCCCAATACTTTTGCGAATTGGTCAATAGTTTTCTGTAATGGCGTTTTTCCTTCGGTTACTTCATCAAGCATTGAAGCTATCTTGCCGATTTCGGTATTCATACCAATATCGGTAACTATTCCTTTTCCTTTTCCATAGGTGATTAATGTAGACATATATACCGAATTCTTTCTTTCGGCCAATACAGTTTCTTTATCAAATACTATTTCGGCATCTTTTTCAACAGGCATTGATTCACCGGTTAGAGCCGATTCATCCGATCTAAGATTAGTCGATTCTATCAAACGGATATCCGCAGCAACAAAATCTCCCGTTTCCAATAATACGATATCTCCGATAGTTAGTTGTGGAGAAGGTATTTCCATCGGCTTTCCACCACGAATGACTTTGGCATTTGGTGAACTCATCTTTTTTAAGGCTGCTAGCGCATTGCTTGCTCGTTGTTCCTGAACAACACCTAAAACAGAATTGAGAATTACGATTGCCAAGATAACGATACCATCCACAAGACCTTCCTCACCGATGATACCCAATACTATTGAAATAGCCGCAGCAATTAAAAGAATTATGACTAAAAAGTCATTGAATTGAGCGAGAAACATTTCAAACAAAGTTTTCTTCTTCTTTTCTCTTAATTCATTTGGCCCATACATTTCCTGTCTTTTTAGGACTTCTTCAGCGGTCAATCCTATTTCGTAGTTTACTGCTTGTTCGGCAAGAATGTCGGCTCTCTTTTTTTGATAATTGTTCATAGTAAAATGTCCTTTCCTATTTTTAAGAAAAAGAGACCTATGCACCGCTTCTGTGCATAAGTCTCGCTGTTAATATTAAACCAGGCTTTTCGGCCATGCTGTTGATTTAATCACGCACGCGTCAGCTACTCCCCTATGTATTAACTTATGTAATATTATACACTAAATTGATTACAAATAGGCAATCTTTTTTATTTTGATGGTTTTTTTATTTTCTCGACAATCGGCTTGTAATGATTGATAAGAATTTCAAACAATAATGCCATTACTATCAACAATAATGTCCAGGCAAACACCTCGTCATAATTGAGATTTACTTTGGCTAAATACAATTCGTTTCCTATCGAATCTCTGGTTTGCGAAAGATATTCTGCCATTACCAAGACTTTAATACCAAGTCCCAAGGATTGGAGGAGAGACGTTCTGATATCTCTTGATATTAGTGGCAAATAACAATGAGTCAACCCAGTGAAAAAATGATTGTCTTCTAGTTTATATACGTCTATAAGTTCGGGCTCAATACCGATTATTCCACCATACGTTCCCTGATAAATCAATGGAAATATCATCAAGAAGGTTATTATATATGGAGTAATCTTAAATCCGAAGACTATTAACAATATAACTGTGATAGATATCACGGGAATAGTTCTTAAAACAGTAGCTATCGGATTGAAAAACGTAGCGAAATTCTTTCTAAAACCAGCAACGATTCCTAGTAAAAGACCCAAGATTGAAGCTATCAAGAGCCCCAGAAGGAGTCTCAGTAGCGTATGCATGATCACCGATAATGAATCAGCGTCAGCGAATATCCTGAAGAAAGCTGCCATCACGTCTTCAAACCTTGGCAAAAGCAGTGAATTATCGACGATAATTCCTGCGATTACCCATACTAGGAACAAGAAGAACACTGATAGAACAGTCAATCCGGTCTTTTTCAAACGAATCACCTTTTCCTTATATTAGTTGTAATAGAAATCCTCATTAGGCAATACTCCGCCAAGCAAGGTCGGATTCATTGCCAGAATAAGATTGAAGTATGCTTCAAGATCGTTCTTGACATCAGATGCCGATACATAATCAAGATGGCATCTCGGTATAGCCATTTCTAAAACTGTCGCGGTAAATCCATATTCAAATTCAATGGCTTTTTCAATTGCCAAATCATGATTGGAATTCACAAGGTTAATCGAGTCTTCCAAATCATCAAGGAATCTCTCAATCTGAACTGAAGTTAGGTCTGTCTTGCCAAACACGCCGGCTTGTGGGTAACTGCTTTCGCCAGTAATGTCTTCATATTCATCTTGTAAATCGATGAATTGGAATCCCGGTACTGTAACTTCTAAAATCGACAATGATGGTTCGGCTGTGAGAATAATCTTAGTATCGTCTGCGATGTAAGTTGAACTTGCGGTTGTTACAGAATCAACATATGTCAAAGTAGCTGTTACTCCATTTTCTTCCAAGATGTATTGCAATACTATATCAGAAGTTGCGTTTTGTCCAAATACGATAATTTCCTTGCCTTCTAGTGAAGAGATTGTGAATTCATCTTCTTGATTGGATACCAGGAAATAATTTCCAAACGTCACAGCTGCTAGGAATTGATAATCAATTCCGGCTGCGGTATATAACTTGGCTCCGACATTTGTCGGTGCGAATACGAAATCATGAGATCCCGATGCCAATGCGGCTACCAAAGGATCCGGTCCAACAACAACGTCAACGTTGTAGTGTTCGCTGTCTTGGATGAAAATTTGAGCTAGCGCCGGAGCTCCTGACGGAGTCATGACGCTCATTGGTTCTATATATTCGGTTGTTGTTTCTTCAGTAGTTGCTTCAGAAGTTGTTTCCGCTACGCAACCTGCCAAAAATATCCCGATAATACTTACAAAAATAAGGGTGATGAATTTTTTCATTGAGTATTCCTTCCCGAGCCGATACGCAAGGGCGCATCAGCGCAATTACTATTATATAATATTAGTTGTCTATTACGAAATAATGCTATTTCATATCTTATCGTCGTAGAATGAACGTTTGTTGTAATGCGTATGCAATAATTCGTGTGATTTATGCGAATTCGGTTTGCCTAAGAATTCGTCGTATATCATTTTTACGGCCGGATTTTCATGTGATTTTCTGAATTCGGTGTTTTGATCAATATTATATAGAACCTTTGATCTCAAAGCTCTTACATCATATTTCTCTTGATTGATAGCTGATACTATCGGTTGTCCACCACCGTTGATACATCCGCCTGTGCAACCCATGAATTCCACAAAGTGATATTGTTTATCAGTGGTCTTCATTAATTTGAAGAATTCTTTGATAGCTGCGCCGCCGTGAACGACTGCGACATTGACATCTATTCCACTAACAGTATAGGTTGCTTCTTTAATATCTTTCAACCCTCTAACTTCACTGAATTCAACCGGAGTTGATTTTCCTTCAAGTATTTCAGTAACGGTTCTTAATGCAGCTTCCATGACTCCGCCACTAGCTCCGAAGATTACTCCGGCACCGGTATAGTTTGCCAAATCACCGAAAGGTCTGATTGGTTCAAGATCACGGAAAGGAATTCCTCTGTGTCTGATCAATCTAGCAAATTCTCTGGTGGTCAATACCAAATCAACATCTTGATATCCGTCTCTTCCCATCTCTGGGCGTTTAGCTTCGGCTTTCTTCGCTACGCAAGGCATTATAGATACTGAATAGATATCCTTAGGATCCTTGTTCAATTTCTTTGCATAATATGTTTTAATTAGAGCCCCAGCCATTTGTTGAGGGGATTTGCAAGTGGAAAGATTCGGTATGTATTCAGGATAATACAGTTCCAGATAATTTACCCAACCAGGTGAGCAGGATGTGAACATCGGCAATACTCCGCCGTTTTGGACTCTGTTGATGAACTCGGTTCCTTCTTCTAGAATGGTTAGGTCGGCTGTGAAGTTGGTATCAATGATTTCATGAATTCCCAAAGCTTTCATTGCAGCGAACATCTGACCTTCGACATTTGTGCCGATTTTATAACCAAACTCTTCTCCCAATGCCGCTCTTACAGATGGGGCTACTTGGGCTACGATTGTTTTGGAGGTGTCTCTTAAAGCTCTTTCCAATAATTTGATTTCATCTTTCTCACGAATGGCTCCGGTAGGACATGCCTGGATACATTTACCACAGTATATACAACCAGCGTCTTCCAGGTTATGAAATTGTGCAGGTCCTATGTAGGTGTTTGATCCACGATTGCTGAAATTGAGAATTCCCAAACCTGATTGTTTTTCACAGGCCGAAACGCAACGTCCGCAAAGAACGCATTTGGATGAATCCAGTAGCATAGCTTCGCTGGTATCGTTCATCTTTATTTCTTTTTGATCGAATAGTTTTGCATTCGAGAAATCATTATCAACATTGAATCTTCTTAATAAATCAAGGAATTCACAAGAGTTTTCTCTTGAACATTTCCAGCATTCGAATTTATGATTACCAGCTAATAATTCTAAATTGAATGATACTGCTTCATATACTTCTTTAGTATCTGTATGTACTACCATGCCTTCAGCAACTTTTGTCGAACAAGAGGTTTTCAACCCTCTTTGTCCATCAATTTTAACTATACAGACACGGCAGTTTGATTGTTCATGTATTCCTTCGAGGAAACATAGTCTTGGTACGCTGATGCCGATGGAATCGGCTGCTTTCATAACAGTATAATCCGAAGGTACTGTAATTTCACGACCATCTATGGTCAAATGTACATAATTGGTCATTATACTCCCTCCCAATTCTCCGGCTTGGTGGATATCGCATTCACCGGGCAGGCAGTCTTACATGCACCACATTTTATACATTGTTCTGGGTGAATGTAATGCTTACCTTTGACGGTTCCTTCGATAGCTCCAACCGGGCAGTTTTTAGCACATTTAGTACAACCGATGCATTCATCGGTAACTACGTATGTGGTCAGATTTTTACACACTCCCGCAGGACAGACTTTGTCAATTACATGGGCTTCATATTCCTTGCGGAAGTGTTTCAAGGTTGATAACACCGGGTTCGGTGCTGTTTGACCGAGTCCACACAATGAAGAATCTTTAATCATATTTCCGAGTCTTTCCAAAACGTCAAGGTCTTCCATGGTTCCTTGTCCATCGCAAATACGGTTCAGAATGTCAAGCATTCTTTTTGTACCTTCGCGACAAGGAGTACACTTACCACATGACTCGTCAACTGTAAATTCCAAATAGAATCTGGCGACGTCGACCATGCAGTTGTCTTCATCCATGATGATCATACCGCCTGAACCCATCATGGATCCAAGAGCGATTAGGTTATCGAAATCAATTGGCGTGTCCAAAGAAGCCGCGGTAATACAACCACCTGACGGACCTCCGGTTTGAACGGCTTTGAATTCTCTTTTATTGGGAATTCCGCCGCCAATCTCATATATTACTTCTCTTAAAGTCGTTCCCATCGGAATTTCCAATAGTCCGGTATTGGCGATTTTTCCGCCTAATGCGAATACTTTGGTTCCGCTGGATTTTTCAGTACCGATTGATTTGAACCAGTCAGCTCCTTTTAGGAAAATAACTGGAACATTGGCGAATGTTTCTACGTTGTTTACATTGGTAGGTTTTCCAAACAGACCTTTTACAGCCGGGAACGGCGGCTTGTTTCTTGGCATGCCTCGTTCGCCTTCGATTGAGGCAATCAAAGCTGTTTCTTCACCGCAGACGAAAGCTCCGGCTCCTAGTCTTAACTCTATTTTGAAATTGAAGCCGGAGTCAAAAATATTGTCTCCTAATAAACCTAATGCTTCAGCGTGGCCGATAGCCAATTGAAGCCTTTCAACTGCAACTGGGTATTCAGCTCTAATATATATGTATCCGGTATTCGCACCAATGGCGTATCCGCAGATTGCCATGGCTTCTAAAACTGAATGAGGATCGCCTTCCAATACGGCTCTGTCCATAAATGCGCCTGGGTCGCCTTCGTCGGCATTACAGATAACATACTTTTGGTCAGAGATTTGTCTGTTGGCAAATTCCCATTTCACTCCTGTCGGGAAACCACCGCCTCCACGACCTCTTAGTCCGGACTTTTTTACTTCTTCAATAACTTGTAATGGCGTCATCGTCTTCAAGACAGTTCCCAATGCTTCGTATCCTTGTCTTGCGATATATTCTGTAATTTCTAACGGGTTGATAACTCCGCAGTTTCTCAAGGCGATTCTTTTTTGACGAGCAAAAAAAGTCAGTTCCGAACGGTTTCTGAATTTCTTTCTATTAAAATCACCTTTATATAATAGTCTTTCGACTGGTTTTCCATTTGCGATGTGTTGTTCAACGATTTCCGTGACATCTTCCAATTTTACTCCCGAATAAAGCGTCTCTCCGGGATATATGACAACGTGAGGGCCTAACGCACAAAGACCAAAACAACCAGTAAGGATCGTTTTGATATCTTTTCCCAGATTCAATCTTTCAAGTTCAGTATTGAATTTGTCTCTTATTTTCAATGAGTTAGTTTCTTTGCACTCCGTCCCACCACAAATCAATATATGCATTCTATCTAACATCTTAATTATTTACCTTTTTGTTTTCGATAACAGATACTTATCGATTCTATTCCCTTTCACAATGTGTTCTTCGACAATCTCAGACGCTATTCTGTCAGTAACAAGACAGTAAATAGTCTTAGAACCATTCGATTCCAATATCTCGACAATCGGTTCAAAGGCGCATTCGCCCATGCAACCGACTTGTGTGACTTCAACGTTATCAAGATTCAAGGCTTTTATTTCATTCACAAAAGTATCGTAGACTGGTTTTGCTCCAGCTGCGATACCGCATGTTCCATAACCTACCTGAACTCTCACGCCGCCTGTCACTCCGATCATATACATTTTTTCATATGACTTCTTGCGCAATGCTTTTAGTTCTTCGAGCGTTTTCATCTTAACCTCCTATATTAAATTTTTCTGAAACTAGCTTTTCAACTTCTGAACGACTTTCTTTACGAGCTGTACTGATCCGTTGGCGAATACTTCTTCATTGACGGTAAATATCGGCGCCAATCCGCAAGCTCCTATACATCTTGTTGCTTCAAGAGTAAACATGCCGTCATCGGTTGTGTCTCCGACTTTAACATTAAGATCGTGAGAAAATGCATCTAATATTCCTTGAGAACCTTTTACGTAACAAGCTGTACCCAAACAAACGCTGACAATGTTTTTTCCTTTCGGTTCGACCGAGAAGTGTCCGTAGAATGTTACGACACCATTGATCCGAGCGATACTTACATCAAGTTCGTTTGATATTATTTTTTGGATAGGCAATGGAATGCATCCAAAAATCTTTTGGGCGGCGTGTAATGTTGGCATCAATGGACCCGGCTCTTTTTTATGAATTTCCATTGCTGCTTTCAACTCGCTTAGTTTCTCCTCGGTTATATTAACTTTGGATCTCACTTTAAAAATCTCCTTTCTTAATACTACTATTCTGCAATGTGATTATAACATTTATTCGGGTAAAACCCAAGAGAATTTTAGCATGTAAAGCGTTTTCTTAAAAAATAGTTTTACCCCCCTTAAAACCCCCCTGTCAAATACCCCCCTCAAAATAAAAACATAAGCCATCATATTTGATGACTTATGTCAATAAAACATTACCAATAACCGCTATTTTAGGTTGTTTAATGATTTTATTTCTTTTTAAAAAGGACCGCCCAAACTATATTTGAAACCACAAGAACCAAAGTGGCCGCTCCAGTCAGCAAATATTGCCTGATTTGTGAAAGCGCTGTCTCTGTTTCATTATTTTCCACTGTTCCAACATGGATATAATCAGGGTCTTTGTCGATAACCTTGATTTCCAATGTTTTGTCAAAACTATCGCCGTCAGATGTTTCGTATTTCAATGTCATATGGTATGTTCCTGGCGTCGAGGCATTTCTTGTATATGAATCATATACCACAGTCACAAGATAATCCATTTCCGGATTCAGTTCATTTGCACTGATCAATATCTGCGTGAAGTCCGGTAATGCCAATACCGCATCAACATATGCTCTTACAATTGCCGAGTCGAAATACACTACCGGTCCCATTTCGTCCACAACTTGAATTGAAACTGATTGATAGGTTGTATTTCCACTACTATCAGTAACGGAAAAAGTCATAGTGTAGATTCCAAGCGTTCCCGTATGTGCAGTATAATCCTCACTCTCCAAAATCATCATCAACTCATTTTGAAGATCATAGTTGTCGGTAAATGAGAGATTGCTCATCACTTCTTCTTCGGTTATAGGCTCATCGTAACCAACGATTACCGAGGTGATTCCAGAGATGATGGGTCCCTCATTATCCACAACTTCTATTATCTGGGTATGATAAGCGGTATTACCGCTGGAATCCGTCACTGAGAATTCCATCTCATAACTGCCCACTATACTTGAATAATCCGTATACCCATCCGATACAAGCGAAATCTCAGCTGAAATATCGCCATCGTAGTTATCGCTAGCCGAAAGCATTCCGATAATATCAATGACAGTATAGACATTTGGATATACTGCTTGGATTATTCCAGTTTCCGAGAAAACCGGTTTTAAAACATCGATCAATTCTACCCAAATAGTAATCTGAGAGATGTTTCCGCTCGAGTCTGACACCTCAAACAATATGTCGTATGAACCAAGTACATTTAAATTCGGAGTATAATTGTCCGCAACCAAAATGATGTTTTCTGTTAAATCTCCGTCTATGTCATCATACGCTGACAAGGCGCTTTGTATTTCAGCCAAAGTTATCGGGGAATCATAATATGAAATAATGGTTCCGCTACTCTGAAAATATGGAGCTGAAGTATCCAACAGATTGCCATCTATATATTCCTGGTATCCGGTAAACTCAATTCCTTCTTCCAATTGAAAACCGTAGAAGCCATATGTGCTAAAATATCCGTCTGAATTCTCAAAATGCAAATCTAGATAATTCATATCGGATGATGTCGTAAACGTATAGGTATACCATTCATCAACTCCATCATAGTAATAAATCATGTTTTCAAAGTGAATTCCGAAATCATCAAGATATTCTCCGTTATCCAGACAGAAAAAATTGATTGTTCTTGAAGTGCCTTCCATGTAATCACTAGGCACAGTAATCGTATAATCGGTAAATGGTTTGACCAAAAATGGTTCATTCGATTTATACCAACCATTATCATTGGAGAAGTTATCTTCGCTTAAGTAATTGACTCCTCCAGGTAAATAATTGGGTGAATATCCTTGTACCTGAATGAAACCAGTCATAGCCATAAATATCATCAATATTGTTATTCCATATATTTTTTTCACATTTCCACCTCTTTTGCTTAAATACTACTTGAGTCCGACTCATATTCTTTTTTTAAAAACTCTGGGCATATCAATTCAACTGCTATCAGGAAAATGATATACTATTATCGAGGTGATTAAATTGAATACAGTAATATTAAACAACGGAGTCAAGATGCCGATTATCGGACTTGGAACCTTTAGAAGTGCATCAGAAGATGCTTATAATGCCGTTATAGCCGCAATAAAAGCCGGATATCGTCATATCGACACGGCCGCTATCTATGGTAATGAAGAGTCGGTTGGTAAAGGAATCAAAGATTCCGGAATTGATCGCTCCGAACTTTTCGTAACCACAAAAGTTTGGAATACCGAACAAGGATATGAAAAGACTATAAAAGCCTTTAATGAATCACTAGCTAAATTAGGATTAGAGTATATTGATTTATACCTTATCCATTGGTTCAAAGGCTATGAGAGCGCCTTATCCACTTATAAAGCTTTGGAAGAGTTGTATCACCAAGGGAAAATTAAAGCAATTGGTGTTTCCAACTTCAATATCCACCATCTTCAATATCTGCTAGATAATGTCGAAGTCAAACCGATGGTAAACCAAGTTGAAACTCATGTCTTCTTGCAAAACCATTTTCTTAATGATTTCTGCAAAGCAAATGGCATCCAACTGGAAGCCTATGCGCCTTTGACTTCCAAAGCCGTCGACGAATTATTGGAAAACGAGACCTTGAAAAATATCGCAAAGAAACACAACAAATCAGTCGTTCAAGTCAACTTAAGATGGTTTGTAGAAAGAGGTATTGTTGTAATACCTAAGAGCATCACTCCAAAAAGAATACAAGATAATTTCAATATATTTGATTTCTCTTTAGATACTGAAGATATGAGCGAAATCAGAAAACTCAACCGCGGAAAAAAATTCTTCCCTGAATTCGACAACGTAGACTACTGATGATAAGGTTTGGAATAGTCGGTGCCGGTGGCATCGCAAAAAAATTCGCCAGAGACATTGCTTTGGTGGATGATGCCATTGTAACTTCCGTGGCCTCTTCCACAAAAGAGAAAGCAGAGAAATATAAAAAAGAATATAATGTCCCATATGCCTTTTCTTCATATGAAGATATGGCTAAGAGCGACAAAATCGATGCGGTATATATTGCCACACCACATAGTTTCCATCATGATCAAGCAATCATGTTCATGAAACATGGAAAACATGTTCTTATTGAAAAACCAATCGCGGTCAATTCGAAACAATATGATGAGATGGTTATTGTCGCCAAAGAAAACAAAGTCATGATGATGGAAGCGATGTGGACTCACTTTCTTCCATCCACCCGATTTGTCAAAGGTCTTGTCGATCAAGGTGATTTCGGGAAACTGGTTGAAGCCTATATTGACTTTGGATATTCTTTACTTGATGATTATCCGGAAGAAAAAAGATTATTGAATCCGGATCTTGCCGGAGGCAGTATCTTGGATATTGGGGTATATCCGATAAGCTTCTATCAATTAATCTCCAAATCTGAAATGAAAGATCTAGATGTGACATTTGAAATGACTTATACAGGTGTGGATTCTGCTTGTAACATCGAAATACTTGAAGAAGGTGGTGCAGAAATCCATATCCGTTCTAGCATCAAAGATCAACTTCCAAACAACGCGGAATTGATATTCGAAAAAGGAAAAATCATGATGATTGATTTCTCCCGGAGTCAGGAAGTTTTCGTTAATGAAAGTCGATTCCCTATTCCATTCGAAGGCGAAGGATTCGTCCATGAAATCACGGCTTTCGTTAACGATATTGAAAAAGGTTATCAAGAAGATAAAATCAGAAATCATAAGGCTGCAGGTGAAACTGTAAAGTTGATGGACAAAGTCAGAGCGATTATCGGGTTAAAATTTCCGTTTGAATGAAAAATAACCACCTTTCGAGGTGGTTTTGTTTTCATTATTATCAATTTACCTTCATTTTCTTTAGGTTTATTTATTTTGTTCTAAAATAAAGGTATAATTTAATCAGTAAAGGGAGGATTAGGAATGAATCAAGAAGAAAGAATCGCTTTGTTAAGAGAAGCTAGAATTATTGACAGTAGAGAATTATTTGCGAAAGTAAATATCATTTATTCTGAATTTGGTCAGGCCTTAAGAATAATGGCCGGTAGCACTAACCAAGGGGTAGAAGGATACATCGGCGTCAACGAAGGAAATTTGGTTTTATTTGAAAATACTTTGTTCGGAGGAAAGCCTAAAAAGGAAGTATTCTTTGCGCCTTTTGATCAGGTAGAGTTCGTTTCACTAAAGAATACCTTATTCAGCATTACCAAAGTTTTGAGAATAAAGATTGGAACTCAACACTACAAACTGACTCCGCCTGCCAAGTATAAGAACCAAATCGAACAAATAGCCAGTTTCCTGCACAAGTAAACAAAAAGAACCGACATCGGTTCTTTTTTTCTTAATGAATTTATCTAGTCTCTTAACGGTCTTCCTTCGGCGTCCTGATAAATAGATCCCGTTAGAATCATTATTCCTTCTACTAACGCCCAGACAGCCGATACAACAGGTCCAAAGATTATTATCCATCCCACAACCGTCAGTAACAATTGCGCAATGGCTTTACCGGTATAGCCAAGGTAGAAATTGTGGATTCCTAAAGACCCGACAAAAATCGCCAATAATCCTGCGGCCAGTTTTGACTTCAAGGTCATATCCACAGTCGCCTTTTGATTAAAGTTAGGAGTCGGCACTCCGCAATGAACACAGATTACCGCTTTTTCATCTATTTCTTTTCCACAGTTATGACAATACATAATATCTCCCCTTTTTAATACAAATTAATTATAATACATTATTAAATTATTTCAAGGAGAAATAAACTTTCTCTTTATAAAATATCATCAATTATTGGAGTGGATTGAACAAATCAAGGATAGCACGAGTGCGTTCTGGCATTATGGTATAGTTGACTGGTTCCGAACCAAGAGAATCCTTGAAATCGGTATAATCCCCTTGTGCTATAACCCAAAAGGTATGCATTCCCGGCTCAAGAGTCGCTTGGAACCAAGGATTGTCTAGAATATAGAGTTCGTCATCAATGTAAAGTTCGTAACCGGTTGCGTGCTCTACCGAATCAAAGGTAATCAATCCGTCATAAGCGATTTGGAGATTTCCAGGTGCGGATAAAATGGTTCTTGTATCCGGATATGGCAACTGTACCGGTGCCGGTTCGTGAAGTCCAACAACGAAGAAAAGCCCGTTGGAAACCGGCCGAACATATCCGTCAGATGGTGTATTCATGATATCATATGTTTCAGTTTCTTCATTCCACCAACTCATCGTAGTACTACCGCCACCATCAAGATTGTATGCTTCTACTGCATCGAAGTAAACCATGATTTCCGCGAGTTCAAAATTGGTCACGCCAAGGAAATTATTAATATAATCTCGGCCGTCTACGGTCACGAAGAAGACAGTACCGTCATCCTTGACACCGATGGCTGTTCTTGGATGACGATATATGGAATGCTCGGAAGGAAACGATTCTGCGGCTACGCCATCAGTGACTAAAGTTTCCCATGCGCCAATAGCGAAACGTACACCTTCAAATTCTCCACCCATATGTTGTTGTACAACCAATGTATCTGTATCTTCAATGAAGTTATCTGAATTAAAATTATTACCAACAATGACAATCCGTTGTAAAGCCATTTCATAAGCTTCTGCCGTCTCAAAGTTAGGATGTCCTTTGCCAAAATAAGTTACTGCCGAATCATCGATTTTTATATCGGTTGCGGTGATTATCATTTTTTGATATTCAGCCGGAATCGTACCAACAAAATTATCAAAGAATGCGGTCAGTTCTGTTTCATTTGATGGCATTCGATTTATACCGTCTATTCCAAGAGTATTCTTGATATTTCCGTCTTTATCATAAACGATCAACTCATACCCTTGCCAGTCTGGTCGGCCAAATACAACTTCTCCATTGTCTTTGAATCCGATGACGGTTCGGTTACTGCCAAGTCCCATGGAAATGACTTCGAAATTATTTACATATGCTTCTACAGGATATCCAACATTGACATTGTAGAAATCGCCATTGACTCCACCGATTACTGTATAATTAGGAAAGTTTTCATTAATTCTGTCCGTCATCGTCAGTATTGTTCCTTTTCCCCAACCGAAGTCTCGGAAATTGTCACCGGTTATGATGTGTAAATCATCATTGTTAAAAATGTTACCACCCAGATAATTTACTTTCTGTTGAGTCTCGACTCCATTATAGTTTATCATTCCAATCAACTCGGTATGACGAACTGATTTGTAAAACTCCGTTTCCTTAGTAGCCCAGTCATAGGTAAATGAAGCCTGGACATTAATGGTAGGAATAAATAAAAATGTATAACAGGTAAGTAATACCACTAACAATATTTTCTTCATCGTTATCACCTACTCAGTTTCCGGAATTTCGATGACTGTTTGGTTGACATCGATAATTTCCAACAGAATTTGTAAAGGCACTTCGTCAGCCGTAATATATAGTTCCATCGCAATTATTTGGTTGTTTGATATACTCAAGATAAAATCATCAATCGTCGCGTTTTCAAATGAATTCACGAAATTGTCAAGTAGTGAGTATGCCGACTCATCAAGATGAAAAACCATGTCTTCCAAAAAGAACATGTCATATGTGAAGTTGCGGAAGAAAAGTATTGCTGGTTCAAAACATTGTATGTTTGATGACTCGACATTTCCAAATGCTTCAATAAAGGCGGTGCATGTTTCGTCTGATTCGATGACAGTGACTGTTTGATTTACATCCTCGTATAAGTATGTAGATTCATCTAGTTTTATCAGAGCATTCGTCGTCACTTCGCCTTCAGTTATTTCAATCGTTATTGTTAGATTATCCAAGCTAACAGTGCCTTCAATAGCGTCATATACTAGCCATTGAGCCGCAGTCAGATGGATGCATTCATCGCCAACTTCGAGTTCTGATTCGGAACATCCGGTTACGGTTGTTGTGTCGATGACACAAGAATCCCCTTCAAGATGGTAACCCGAACCACATCCTGTTGTGGTTATTTCATCAAGAACACAAGTATCTCCTTCAAAGTGGTAGCCGCTACCACAGGTATTTGTCTCTATGGTTGTGCAGCCATAGACCATGCCAAGTAAAAGTAATAACCCGAATAAAAGTATTTTTCTCATTACTTCCTCCTGAATTTCCAAAAATCCTATGTGTGTTGTTTACATAGTATGAATCATTATATTTTCTTATAGATACCTTTATTGTAAAACTTTCTTAATGAAAAAAATAACCAATATTTAAAAAGAGGTTATATAACCTCTCTTACGACAATTTATTCTATTAACTTAACTGAGAATCTGTAAAAACTACCAATTATTTAAACTCTATAATCGGCTATTGATTTTTTTTAAGTTTACTTGAATGATATTTTTTTGTTTATCGGAAAACCCTCGAACATCAAGATAGAAATCATCATTGGTTTTCAGTAACAATATCGGAATATCCCGATCTTTTTCATTTGTAACCGTTTTAAACTCGGCCAACTTTAGTTCGCCGATGCTTAATACGCTTCTGGTGATGTCCGTGTCCCTGAGACGATTGTTCAATCCCTCAGGCCACTCTTTGATTATTCCTTGTATGGCATTTCCATAGATGATTATTCTACGATTATATGATGCCATCAAAGAGAAAATGAATGATACTATCCCTATCAATATAATAATTATGTGAGTTACTTCCAAATTACCTTGTTCTAAATAATCAAAGTATATAAATACTCCAAATACCAAGCAATAAGCAAATATAAACCAAATGGCTACATTAACGTGCTTATCCGGCAATATCGATAGTTTTACCATAATACCTCCCTAATCAAGAATTGGTTGAGTAGTTATTCGTAGTTTTATAGTACCTTCTATTAATTGATATGCATCATTTCTTAGAGGATAATTATATTCTATTTCTATTATGTATTCGGTGTTCGGATCCAAACCATCCATTGTATATGGTCCCAGTTGTGGGATATCATCTAGCCATTGATCTTCCGTTCTTACACTGATGCTTGATATATATACAACTGAATCCGGATCTGTGATTAGCATTTCAAAGCTGATTGAATCGGCTGTGCTGGTTGGATTTATTGCGGATACTTCTATTCCGGATTCGGTAATTATAGTATATAGTTTTGCATACTTCAATTGACTCCCGGCCATGTAATCATACATGTATTCTATTCTTAAAGTATATTTGGATCTTGATTGCAAATCATTAATTGTATAAGTTGCTTGATTAAAATCTTCAAAGGATTCGAAAGGATCGTTACCGGTTCCAGAAGAGATTGAAATCTCCGTAATATAACCGTTACACCCAGCAGTTACGATCTCATATTCGAAACTGAAGGAATTGGTTGTGACAACGGGATTGATTATATCAATATCTGGTGTCTCATATACGGAGCATATTTCTCTTGTGGTTGTGTCTTCTTGACTTGATAATGTTGTGGTGGCTGTGGTTTCCTGAGTTCTTATATCACAGCCAACCACAAATATAAGAAGTGTTATTGAAATCATAAGTAATATTTTCTTCATAATACCTCCAATGATCTTTCTTTTTCTAAAGACGATAAAGCTTTTTACTATTTGAAATCTTATTCCACCAATTCAAATTCATAATAGAAGATGAAATCAAAATTTCCTCCGTGCATATGGCATAATTTCCTATCAACATAGAAATATTCCAAATTCCGATCAGAATCAGCATTGAATTTAATTAGATGACCATCATAGTATATGGTATATCTTGTGGAATAGAAAGCTTCCCTATAGATGTATGTATATCTTACCCATTCCAATTGATCGATGATATATGCTATTTCTTCTGCGTCGGTTATGACAATCGGCTCATATTCATAAGTTTGATTAAGTTCACTATCATAGACCAGAGATTTTGTGATAGTTAGTGGCGTATGGCCTTCTTCAAAATTCAAGTGATTATAAGCATAGAGAACATAAGCCGCAACAAAGAAAGCAAATATCAAAGACAGGGTTATTATGATTTTTTTCTTCATCCATCACACTCTTCTTTTTTTCTAAATGTAATTATAATTTGTTTCAATAGAGATTCAAAGAGCATAACGTTTATTTTTAGCGTCTGACAGACTGGTTATAAAAGTTTTCAATCTATCCTAGATATGAATAATTCTACTGTCTTTAAGCCTTTTCAACTGGCTCTAGCCATGAAATTAATTCGCTATTATTTAAATATTTCGAATCCGACAGGTCTGAATCATATTCAATGTTAAATACTCCTTCCCCGGAT
>CALMFM010000147.1 GCA_937862575.1 uncultured Bacillota bacterium | reverse complement strand
CCGCTTCAAATATATAAATTATTTGAAAAGTGAATTTCCGCAAATTGGTGACTATGTCAATTTCCATCTGGCGGACCCTGATTTTGGAATAATTGAGAGCATTATGGAAAGAAAAACTGTATTGGAAAGAATGGATGTCGGATTCGTTAACGAAAAACACATCTTGGCAACCAACGTTGATATAGTTTTCATATGCTTATCTTTAAACAAGGATTTCAACATCAAGAAACTTCGAAATTTTCTTACATTGACTTATGAATCAGGTTGCGAGAC
Organism: uncultured Bacillota bacterium; assembly: GCA_937862575.1. GTDB lineage: Bacteria > Bacillota_I > Bacilli_A > Izemoplasmatales > Hujiaoplasmataceae > 4572-104. The sequence continues at coordinate 898 of CALMFM010000147.1, read as the reverse complement.
GATAGTTTTGCTTACAAAGAAGGATTTATGTGAAAATCCTGAAGAGTATGTTTCACAAGTAAGAAATGTCGCTGATTGCGAAATATTGACCATATCAGCATTTGATTCCAAAGATTTACAAATGATTTATGAAAAAATACAAGACAAAACTGCGGTGCTTATCGGAAGCAGTGGTGTTGGCAAATCAACATTAATCAACAGCATGTTAGGCGAAGAGCGATTCGAGACAAAAACGATTCGGATGTCTGACGCTCAAGGAAGGCACGCAACAGTCAATCGCGAGTTGATTCGATTGGATAATGGTGGGAAAATAATTGATACACCAGGAATTCGAATTGTTTCCTCATATTTTGTAGATGAAAGCAATTTTGAAGATATCATGTCCTTAAGCGAAGGATGCATGTTCAAAGATTGTACTCACACAGTAGAACCAGGATGTATGGTTAAGAAAAGTCTTTATGATGGAACTTTGGATTCAGGAAGATATGATCAGTATCAAAAGGCAATAAAATTAAATCAATATACTCAAGCAAGAGAAAAAGAACGCGAAAGAATCAGCAATAAAAAAATGAGAAGAGGAAGATAAAAATCTTCCTTTTCTTGACTTTAACATATATACCTGCTATATTCTTATTGAAAGCTGGTGTTACACTTGAATATCACTAAACAAGAAATCATCGATAAGGATTTTGGGAAGTGTCTTTTGATTTCAAATGGATATCTTCAATTAAAAGTTACGCTTGAAGTTGGACCTAGAATAATCAGTTTCCGAAGGAATGAAGGAAATAACATTCTATTCAATGACATTAATGATAAAGTAAAAGTCTGGGGAGCAGACCTTGAGTATATATATGGAAAAGGAACCGTATGGCATGCTTATGGTGGACATAGAATATGG
>CALMFM010000146.1 GCA_937862575.1 uncultured Bacillota bacterium | reverse complement strand
ATGACCCATAGCTTCCAGATAACGGATATGGGCGTGAACATATTGCAACCCTATTTCTCGTCCGAAATTAGCGGCTGTCTCCGCTCTAGTGAAATAGGAGTTTAAACCGCCTCGGTATTCAACTGTTCGATTCATCAGTCTTACACCATCAGGAAACAGCAAATGCTCATTGATTATTTCGCGATATTTCAAAGCTTCTTCTTTGGTTGCCAATTCACTGATGATACAGCGATTGAATGGCAATAATCGATATTTCATCTTGGTTTCCTCATCTTGAGGATGAATGATGTATCTAATCTTTTCATCCCCGAAATAGATGAATCCGGCAGGAATGCCATCTTTAATAATGTATTTATGATAATCTTGTTTGATTCTTTCCGCAAAATCATCAATGCGTTTCGCTTGTTCAGGATATTTGTTGTTGATGCTATCGGCGTAGATTTTGAAAGCTTCATAAGTTAAAGCGGTTGTCCAGCCACTGACCATTTTTTCCTTGAAGGTTTTGTTTGCTGGTTGTAAGGTATCGTCCCAGTCACCACCTCCATAAAGAGATAAAGCGGTTCCTTTCATAACATTAGTTGTGACCGAATTAATCATACTTTCAACATGATTAATCAAGGTGTCCTGACAATTTGTAAATTCGGAATTTGTGATTGATGTAAAACAGATTTTTTGTTCTAGTATGTCCAAGTCCCCACTTGACTTTAAATATTTGCCTAGAGCCATTAATGGCCAAACTATGACATCTCCATGACTTTCATGGGCTTGAATCTTGTAATAACGATCGAACATGAACCATTGCGGCCAAGTTCCGGTTTCTTGAAATTGATGTCGGAAAACATCAATCAAAATCCTTCTCGAAACTTCAAAGTTGCCAAAAGACAGATAATGTTCGAACGGTCCTTGACAGACATCCCTAGTACCCCAGGCAGCGCCGCCGTACTGCTCAAAACCATGCGGTGAAATATAATGAATCAAGGCGTTGTGTGAATACCAAGGTACAAGGTAATTAAGTGAATCAATTGACGTGAATTCTGGATTTGATTTGGCAATTTCGACGCTGAATCTATCGATATTTTGGTGGTAGAACTGTTCAAAACTGCGTCTTTCAGTGTTGAAATCCAAGTCTTTCTTGATTACTGTTTCCTTTTCCAAAGCTCCTCCAATATATAGTGATACTGATTTGCCTGAAGCTTTGATAATCAATAAGGACCCTTCTATAAAATCTTTTCCAGGAATTGATGAACCGGCATCGAGGCTGAAAGAATCGGCGTCCACATCAAATACAAAGTTTAGTTTCGGAGCGTGTGAATAGACGAATGATTCCGGAACCAGATTCAATCTGCATCCTGTAGGCGTAAATTTCAATTCATAATTATTTAGGTATTCTTCATTACCCATGACAATTTGGTTGGTAATGACGAACTCGTGATTTTTACTTGGAATGGAATTTATTTCAAGATTT
>CALMFM010000145.1 GCA_937862575.1 uncultured Bacillota bacterium | reverse complement strand
CGATCCAAAAACAACTCCGCCTTGCTTTATATAGCTTTCAGCTAAAGCCGAGAATGCACCGCCGGATGAACTTTTCGAAAGTACATTTATATCAGAGTTTTTAAAAGCATATGCTTGTACATCTTGCTCCTTGTTCATATTTAATTCATATATTCTATTAGAAGGACAATGTTGAACACACATCAAACACTCAATACATTGATCCTCATCAATAAAAGGCTTAATAAATCCTTCATCATCTTCTCTCATAGAAATACAATGTCTGGGACATACCGAGTAACAAACTGAACACCCAGTACAGAGTTCGTGTTTGCATATCATGATTTTATAGTACCCTCATCAGCGAGACTGTTTATCAAATAATTCTTTGATTCCTGCCGCATTTCGTTGATTCTTTCGTTAACAATTTTATAATTTATTGGCGTTAACATCTTTTGTACATCTTTAAGCGAGCGTATCACTCGATCCTGTGTTCCTGCTGTTTCCAGTATGTTCTCTATCCTTAATGTGTTTTCGTTTGGCATAACAACCGCGAATTGCTTTTGATAAATATGCGCAAAGGCTGCTCCGTGGAAAGAACTTGTGATTACAAAATCTGCGTGGTCTACAAGGGAAAGAAAATCAAATGGTCCAGCCTCTCTTGGAAACTCATCGTAGTTACATTTTGACGCAAACCCTCCTATTTGGATCACCCTTTTCCTGGTGATTTTTGCCAATTCATCAACAATCTGCACCATTAGTTTATCTTTATGAATAATGTATGCCAAAATATATCCAGTATGATTATCTTGGCTTTGCATTTTTCTATATTGAGAGACATCAAGCAAAAATACTGGATCTAAAACATAATGCGCTCTATCATACCCTACTGAATTCAGCTGTGTAACAGAAACTCGTTCTCTTAGAGAAACATGTTGAAAGTCCTTGATATTGCATGCAATAAACTTGAGCGTATTGATATCATGTTTCTGTGTCCCCATACTAGCCGCGTAAGATATTTTTTTCCCTTGATCAACGAACTTATAATAGTAAGCAGCATCTTTTCCACACAGATAAGCAGGATTCCACACCTGATCGCTTCCTATAACGTAAACATCATATCCGGTAGCATATTGTTTTAAGCTTGAAAAGTTCTTTAATTTAATAGTTGATCGCTCTTGCTTTTGTAATAAGTTAAAACGCTTAGCTCGTCGATAATATGACCGAAAAAAGATTGTGTTTATGACTAACTTCTTAATTGCCTTTTTAATATTTATAGCTCCATTATTGTAGTAAGGTTGATAATTAAGAACTGTAACCTCACATCCCAATCCTTCAATATATTTGTATAGAGAATATGCTTGTAGCACTGAACCAAAATTGTTGTTTTGACTATGTAAAGTCAATAACAAAACTTTTTTCATATATAATTTCTCCTTGAGTAGTAAATTATTGCTATCAGTTCTATTGAATATATAAATGAATAACAAATGGATAATGCCAGCAGAAGCATATCGATTTCCCACATCGCTACACGACAGAGAACTACCATTGCAATCGCTCCTATAAGTAGTAATAATTGGAATATAAATTCTGTATTTTGTTTATTGGCAATAATAAATCCGTAGCCTAAAGAACCTACCATCATTCTTAGCGCAAACATAGGGGCAAGGATTCGCACATAGATTCCAGATTTACGCCAAGATTCACCATATACCATCGCAAACAAGTCAGGGGCAAAAAGCAATAATACTAAAACCATCCCAATTGCCAAGATGCCTGAAAATATAAACATATTTATCGTCGACTTTTTGTATGTCCCTGTTAATGCAATTTCTTTATTCGCTTCTTTGAAATGCACCTTTGAAATATTGGTACTAAATATACTTAATGGCAAACCTAGTATTCTCACAGAGATAGAGTACAAAGCAAGGGTCTCCAGCATGAAGTAATTGCCAACCATTAGGCTAATTATCGAATATGATAAAGCGTTAGTAAAAGAGGCTGGAACTGAATACAGTGGTTGTTTTTTATGCTTCTTTAAAACATAAAGAATATCTCTTTGCGGGGTTGATAAAATACTTCTTAGTTCTTCTGTTAGACGCTTTGATTGACGCTTTATCCCAAATAACTGACCAACGAATTGACTTAAAAGAAGGATAAAAGCATTTGCACGAATGTACCCGATCGTAACTGTGAGAACATTTTGGAATATAGTTCTAATAAGATAAGCTCCCGAGATAAGTTTGTATTCGCCATACCTGTTATTATAAGCATTCAAAATGTTAATTAGTCCAGCAATGCATAGTAACGGAAAAATCCAAATTGCCATATACGCATAATGTCTATAGGATTCTTGTGAAACATATAAATATGAATATGTACCTATCGTTATTAGAACGCTCGAAAAGCTGCATAAAATTAAAGAGACTTTTAT
>CALMFM010000144.1 GCA_937862575.1 uncultured Bacillota bacterium | reverse complement strand
CCTTTGGGGATACTCAAACCACGAACATGTATGCGTATTGTGCCAACAATCCAGTAATGTATACAGACAGCGACGGAGACTTTCCTATTCTCATTTTGGTCATTGTTGCTTTATACACTGCTTGGGCTGTCCATGATGTAATTGAAATCGTGACAGAAGAAGTTAAGTTTGTTGAAGATACTGATGAAAACGGCGGACAAATCGAAAATTCCTACAAGGTTCAAAACCCCTCAGTTGTACTTGGCTATTCAATATATCTTAGGTATTTTAGCGACCACAAGGACTGCTTTGATGGTAGTGCAAGTGGAATTGCGGCTGAATGGATGGCTCACAATGTTGGGTATGATTTGACAGTTTTAACCAGTTTGGTGGGGATTGGAGAGGGTTGGAATAAAAGAGCAAAACATGCTGATATCGGAAGAACGATTTTCAACGAAAAGGAATGGTATGTAAAGTATCCTTCTATCGCAATCGAAACAATCTTTAGTCCAGTTGCGGTTATATATGATTACTTTCAGTACATTCATCAAAGCGTAGGTGATGGCAATGCCTAGAAAAACAATATTGATTACTGTCATTTTCTTTCTGTCTATTTCGTTATTTGGGTGTGGACAAGTATACACTGACACAAACGATTATCAAGAATATATAAACCAAGTACCAAAAGCAAACACCTTTATGCCTGATTTTGATACCTTGCCTGAATACCAATCAATTTCTGTCTATTATTATGAACGCTTAGGTCAATCTATCAACTTAATTGTCACATATTCCGCGGAATCCTATGAATCGGCCCGAGACACAATTTTTGGTTCATACGTTTATCTTGAAGAGCCTCTCACAGAAATGGACTTTTACCTTATTCCTGAAGTGGAATTCCAATACCAAAGTTTTACAATTAAGGTGGTTAGTGATGATAACTTTGAATATCCTGAACAATTCGGAATGTTGGGGTATTCAGACTCAAAATATCAATTATCCTTCATGTTCTTTTATGACGAGAGTTTGAATGAATTGGGAAATGGATATACAATGCAAGAATTTCTAGAAAAGGAATTTTTCTTCCCAAAAGATTGATCAAATATAACAAAGGCAAACAGACTCTATTTTCATAATTATTGAAGCAGCAGAGCTGTGTTTTTCACCAATGAATAATAGAGCCTTACCGCCTGATACAGCGGTTTTTTCGATATGTTACACTTGATGTATAATGGACTTATCGAGTCTGTTTGAACCAGGTGTAAATTATGGAAAAGGAAAAGATAACCGCGCTTTATTGCCGAATTTCAAGAGAAGACGAACTGAACACAACCAGTTCTAGCATTGAAACACAAAAAGCATACTTAAAAAGATATGCCAATCAACAACGGATGACAAATACCAAATACTATATTGATGACGGATATTCGGGCACAAACTTTGAACGTCCTGGATTCACTGAACTTCAAAGCGATATTGAGAACAATCAAGTTCATATTGTCATAACCAAAGATTTGTCACGCCTTGGAAGAGACTACCTCACAACCGGATATTACATAGAACACTATTTCCCGATGAACAATGTCAGGTACATAGCCATAAACGATCAAGTCGATACGCTGCTTAACGAGAATGATTTTGCCCCTTTTCGCAACATAATTAATGAATGGTACGCAAGGGATATCAGCAAGAAAATACGAAGCGCTTATCATACCAAAGCTTTGAATGGTGAATTCACGGGACCGTATCCTCCATACGGCTACGACAAAGATCAAAGTAATAAGAATAAGTTGGTAATAAATCCTATTCAAGCATTGATCGTCAAAAAGATATTTCGTTTGTACGTCTCCGGGATCAGTGTGTATGGAATCTCAAAGGAACTTCGAAGAGACAAAGTTCTTACTCCCAGAGCTGACCTATACAAACGCCAAGGACGATATCGCTCAGATTTAGCCATTCGTTATCCTTTTGATTGGTCTACAAAAACAATCCTAACGATTCTTGGAAACGAGGAATATACCGGTAGTGTAGTCTGCAATAAACATCAGACTAAATCGTTCAAAAGCAAGAAACTGCTCCAAAATCCTGAAGACAAATGGATAATTACCGAAAACAGACATGAAGCCATCATTAATCGAGATCGATTTTCTCAAGTGCAGAAGCTCATTCAAGAAAACCTGAAACTCCCAAAAACACCTCATGAGAATATTTTCAAAGGAAAAATGAGGTGTGATGATTGCGGAAAAACTCTTACACTTTCAATCCGACCGGGACGAAAGGAAGCAAGGACATACGAGTGTAGTACCTATCGTAGATATGGTAAGATCAGATGTAATAGCCATTACATAACTTATGAATGGCTGGAAAAATCCTTGCTTGAGAAACTGAACTTGCTTATTAACTTGGCAAAACAGGGAGAGAATTTCCTGCTCAAAGAAATCAACAAACAAAAAGATACTGACTCTATACTCAACAATCTTGGTATAGCCATTGAAGAGAAAGAATCAAGACTACATGAAATAGATAAGTTGATTCAAGTTCTTTACGAGAATTATATTCTTCGGAAAATACAAGAAGATAAATTTTATTCTCTAGATAAATCATTCGACGAAGAAAAATTGTCACTGATTAAGGAAATAAAGTTACTGCAGGAGAAGCAAGACGAACTGAAGAAGCAAAAAGAGAATGTGTTTGCATTTCTTAAGGTTTTATCTAACTATGAAAATTTATCTGAAATTAACCAGGTGGTTGTGAATGAACTAATCGATAAAATCGTCATATCGAGGCAGAAAGGCACAAATCACTACAGATCTATTGAAGTATTCTTTAAATATGTTGGCAAAATATAGTGTCTACTCATGGATACATTACTCCAGTCATGTATACTGATCCATTTGGTATGTCGTGGTGGAGTGAGTTACATCCGGGTTACAAGTTATTAATTGGTGCAGCAGTTATATTGGCACTAGGAGTTTTGACAGTTATTTCTGCAGGCGGAATAACTGGAGCAATGGCAGCGTTTTATGCTGTGGGATCAGCTACTGGAACCGCAACTATAACTGGTGTTCTAGCAACAGCTACAGTAAGTGCCACAGTTGGTGGTCTTGTAACGGGGGTTGCAGCAGCTACTAGCACTTCCATAATAGGGCTTGTATCTAATAGTTTTTCATGGAGTGATGTAGGGGATTCCTTTGCAAATGGTTTTGCATTTGGTACAGTAACGGGGGCCTTTTCTGGAGTTATTAGCGGCATTTCCTATTCTTCAAATGCAGTGTTAAACGCAGGTTTCAAAATGGGTGGGAATGCCTTACTTTACGGAGGATCATATATTGCTCAGTCATATTTACTTGAAAGTCGAATTTCAGGTGTAGGATTAGCGGTGTCAATGTTGGGAGGACTTACAGCAGGATACCCCTCCTTAAATTTATATAGGGACATTAGTTATTATGGTTACTTGAGTACCCAAGGAGCAATTTTATATGATGGGTTCTCTACATTAGTTAGAAAGCACTAGAATTTCAATTTATGAAGGAGTTGGACATGGAAAGTTTTAAGAAGGGATTAACATTTGGCAAGTTATTTGTTATTTCAGCGTTATTTGTGCCAATACTGTATTATATAGTATTTGATAACTTCATTCATGAAGCTGCTAATAATAACACTGCTCGACTACTGACATACGGTGGTCTTGGTATTTATTTCATACTAATCAGTTTTTTCATTAATTTTGGGAGAAAATTTCTATTCTCGGAAATCTATATCAAAAACAATTGTATATTTGTAAGATATCATAAGAAGATCATTAGACAGACACTTATTCGAGACATTAAACAAATTGTACTTATCAATGGATTCATATTTCTATGCACAAATGTATACGATATATCGAAAAAAAATCAAAAAAAATTATATGGTGAGATATATTTTATTGTTGATTTAGTCAAACTAAAATCTTTACTTCAGTTAGTTGAATCAAACGCTGATATTATTTATAAAACAACAAACAAATCTGTTGATGAAGTGACTAAACTTTTCATTCAAAAATGCAACTAAATCATTAATTACAACTAATGTTTTGAAACTACCACAAGTGAATATTGTGCCAACAATCCAGTCATGTATACAGACAGCACTGGTTATTGGTTTGGATTTGATGACATCATTACCGGTCCTATTGATGAACTAATAGTATTATCTCTACTTGCTTTAGCTACAGCGGTTGGAATCCCTGGAGCATCCGATGCATTAGGTGATTTAACAGGTACGTTAAATAATGTCTTTAATAGTGTTAAAGATAAAATTGATGAGGCTAAGAAAACTATCACTGTTACGATAGCATTAGCAATAGCATCTGTACAAAAAAAATCAAATACTGGAGCATACGCTATTCAATTTTCAGATGGTAATTATTATATAGGGAAAGGCTCTCCGATTAGAATGTACTTATCAGCGATGCATGAAGGGGTATTGCATGGAAGTATTCCTATTTCATTTAGATATGAATATGCTGCAAGTG
>CALMFM010000143.1 GCA_937862575.1 uncultured Bacillota bacterium | reverse complement strand
GCTGAGATTGCGTTTATCAATTCACCTGCAGAATAAGCACCATATAATTCTCCGCCAATTATTCTTTGTGTCGCTTTTTCAAAAATCAGTTTGACTTTCAAGTTAGACCCTCCAGGCATCATACCAGGATGTCTGTTAACACCTTCTGAAGTTCCAACAACGATGTCGCAGCAATGATCTTTAGCGCCAGCTTCGGTAATACCTGCAGCTGCAAAAGCATTTCCACCCAAACTGGTGGAGAAGCAGCCAACAACACCTTGGTTCAAACGTCTTGTTTTGAAGAGGTTGATACCGGCTATACGAGCTTCAGTAGTAGCTATAGAAGCCAGTTTAAGATAACTTGGCTTATGGTTGAAGAATGAGAACTTATCGGCACAGTCGCCACAAGCGAAGATATTTGGATCGCAAGTGCGTTGATATTTGTCAACTCTGATTCCTTTTGTAGCTCCAAGTTCCAATCCAGCTGATACTGCCAAGTCTGTATTGGCAACGGATCCGATTCCAAGGATTACCATATCGGCGTCAAGTTCTTTTCCTGAAGCAAGTAATACTTTTTCAACTTTGTTTTCACCGACAATTTTAGTCACTTGTTCGTTAAGCATCAGTTTGATGTCTTGTTTTAACAACGCCTCTTCAGCCAATAGGCAGAATTCCTCGTCGTAAACCAGTTTCAATAGATGGTCTTGCATCTCAACGATGATGACTTCAAGTTCTGGATTGTGTTTCTTGCATTCCTCGGCCATTTCAGCACCGATGAAGCCGTCACCGATAATGATAACGGATTTGCTGAGGTCGAGTTGATCTTGAATTTCCTTTAGATAAACGGCGTTTTTCTTAATTGGAAAAACGTTTTTAAGGTTGATTCCCGGGATTGGTGGCACAATCGGTTTTGATCCTGTAGCCAGAATCAATTTGTCATAGCCAAATTCTTCGCCACTTTCAGTTTTAATGAATTTCATTTCCTTATTCAGTTCTGTTACTGGTGAAACGACTAAGTCCAACTTGTTCCCCTCCGCGATTTTAGTTACTGGGATCAAGTTTTTCATAGGATCGTTAACAGTTCCGTAGATGTAAGGTATACCGCATGGAATCGGAACAAACTCCACATCTCTAACCATTAGGATGGATTTCTCCGGATAATACTTTCTAGCCGTAGTCGCAGCTGGAACTCCCGCTGCGCTACCACCGATTACGATGATATCGTATTTTTTCATTTTAAGCTCCTTTTCTCTAGTTTTTATTGGTGTATCGGTCACTTACTATGATACTCTCGAAACGGGCATATGTCAATATAATACTTCCATATAAGCAATAAAAAAAACACCTTAAAAAGGTGTTTGTATCAGCTATTCGTTATTAATGGAATAGGTTTTTCGAATATCAAATATATTCTTTATACATTTTCTGACTGTTGACTCACACAATTGGAAATCATCTTGAAATCCGAGTGCATGTTTGGAGTCCTTAATCAATAGGATTTCCTTATTGTTCGCTGGTGATACCGTATATAACCGTTTTGCCATCTCTGGTGGAACGGCTTTATCGGCTGTTCCCTGTACGATTAGAAAAGGTATAGTGTTTTTACGCATGTATTTGATTGGTCTAACCTGTTCGAAAATGAACTTATGTTTAGAGTATACGATAAAATCAAGTCCAGGATAGAATAGTTTAAGTCCTTTCGACTTCCTAGCGTTAGTGAATGTCTTTTGTACATGAGTGAAACCAGAGTCCAATACAAGGAATTTGACATTATTAGGAATATCTAGGCCGGTTACCATCATCGTGGTTGCGGCTCCCATTGATACACCATGGATTAGGATGTTCAAATCCGAGCCATAAGTACGTACTGCGAAATTGATCCAACGTTTAAGGTCATATTTTTCATATTGACCAAAAGTAGTAAAATCGCCTTCTGATTTACCATGTGCTCGCAAATCAAGCAATAATACCTGAAAACCCATCTTGGAGTACATTTGACCGATAATAATCATGTCAGTTCCTTTTGATTGATATCCATGAACTACAATGGCCAAATCGTTTGACTTCTTATTGAATGATGGTATATAATACCCATGCAATTTCAAGCTATCGTAGCTTGTGATGGTAACATCAGTCCAAGGTGTTTCTTGAAACCATTGGTATGAATCGCGATAAAAAGGGTCTGTATGGTCAACAAGATCAACAGGCGGTTGGTTGAAAGTAACCATCAATCTCCGGTATATCCAGTAGGCAACTGAAAAGTACCCGGCTATTAGCAAAACCGAGGCGCCTACCCAGATGATCCATGATTCGATAGACAAGAATATTATAGGCAAAATCATCACTTCCCTCATGATTATTTTATCATAAATAACCGATTTTGTTTAAGAAAATGAGGAATTAACTGAAATGGCAAAATTTCGCGCTACAGTGAAATGTTTTTATTGACATCGGAGTATTATTTGTGTATAATACTTTCGTATGATTAGCATACCGCTCAGACTTGGTTTTAAAAACGTCAATTCGTTACCAAAATATGGCGAGTCTTAATATTATGAGGAGGTGCAAACATGTACGCAGTAATCGAAACTGGTGGAAAGCAAATCAGGGTTGAGGTCGGACAAGAGATTTTCGTTGAAAAGCTCGAGGTCGAAGCCGGAGCCGAATATACATTCGACAAAGTATTGTTGATTGGTGGCGAAAAAAGTAAAATCGGCAAACCATATGTCAAGAACGCAACCGTAAAAGCCACTGTCGTAAAACACGGCAGAGCTCCAAAGATAATTGTTTTCAAATACGAGCCTAAGAAACATTACCACAAAAAGAATGGTCATCGTCAACCATATACCAAGTTAGCAATAACTGATATCAATGTCGAATAATCTAATATCTAATAATTTTGGAGGTGTTTTTAAGTGATACTTAATCTAAATATACTTGAATGCATGGCTTCCAAAAAGGGCACTGGATCGACAAAAAATGGTCGTGATTCTATAGGACGCCGTTTAGGAGCCAAACTATCTGATGGTCAGTTTTGCACTGCTGGATCGATAATCTATCGTCAAAGAGGAACGAAGGTTCATCCGGGAGAAAATGTTGGAATCGGTAAAGATGACACATTGTTCGCAAAAATCGACGGAATCGTAAAATACGAAAGAGTCGGAAAAGATAGAAAACAAGCAAGTGTTTATCCGCAAGAATAAAACAGGAAAAATTTCCTGTTTTTTTATTGATTGGGATAAACTTTTAATCATTGTTAATTTTACCTGACAATAGGCTTTATCATTGAAAAATAAGCGAATTTAAGATATAATTTTCATAGATAATCGGGAGGTAGTGGAGATGAGTGACATCAAGCGGATATTCTATGAGAAATTCGGTCGTGAAGCTGACTCTTTTTACTTTTCGCCTGGTCGCGTTAATATCATCGGCGAGCACACCGATTATAATGGTGGTCAGGTATTGCCTTTTTGCATCAATCTTGGAATTTATGCGGCTGTCCGTTTTCGAGAAGATACAAATGTTCTTATCTACTCCGATAATTTCTCTAATTTGGGGATAATTGAGTTTTCATTGGATAATCTTGATTTTCGAATTGAACGCGACTTCGCCAACTATGCCTGTGGTATATTGCGCGAATTCGGAAAAAGAGGATTTTCAATCAAGTCCGGATTCGAGCTGGCCATTTATAGTGATTTGCCTGTTGGCGGAGGATTGTCATCGAGCGCTGCGTTTTTGGATTTAATTGGCAAGATTGTTATCGATAGATTTGGATTTGATTTAAGCAATACAGATTTAGCCTGGATGTCAAAAACAACAGAGAACGAATATATCGGCGTAAGTTGCGGTATAATGGATCAATTCATTATCGCAAACGGTAAAAAGGGAAATGCTATTAGGCTGCATACGGACACAATGGACTATGAATATGTGCCGATTCCCGAAACTGATTTTCAATTTATTCTAATCAATTCCAATGTTACCAGAAAATTGACTGAATCAAAATATAACGAAAGGCAGCGAGAAACGCAGGCAATCTTACGCGAATTACAAAAACATGTTCCAATTAACAATATTTGTGATTTGGCTCCTGAAGATTATAAAATATATGAACGTTATCTATTTGGCATGAATCTTAAACGTCGTCTACTGCATTTGCTAAATGAAAATCATCGAGTTACTGAAACTATCTTTGCAATCGCGGAGAATGATTATACAAGTTTGGGACAACTGATCAACGAATCTCATGAATCTCTAAAAAATCTATATCAGGTTTCTTCGGAGAAACTTGATGAATTAGTTGATTTAGGTCGAAAAGCCGGTAGCCTAGGTTCGAGGATGATCGGCGGCGGTTTTGGTGGTTCGACTTTGAACGTTGTTTTGAGACAAGATATTGAGACTTTCATTCAACGTTTCACTGAAATGTATCAAAAAGAATATAATCAAGATCCGATAATATATCTTGTAGAAGCAACTGACGGAGTGAGGAAAATCAATGATTAAACATGCAAAAGCGACAGATTTGGATGTAATTGTATCTTTAGCAACAAAAACCAGAGAAAACATGTTGCTAAATGGTCTGAAACAATGGACCGGCAATTATCCTGATCGTGAAAGTTTTGAAAGAGATTTGAAAAAAGATGGTCTCTACATATATAAGGATGGCGAAAATATAATCGCCTCGATTTCCATATTGCCTGAAAATGATGAAGCATACAAGGAAATTGAGTGGCTTAAATACAAGTCTTTGGTTATTCACAGAGTTGTGGTTGATCCTAATAAACAGAAAACAGGTATCGGCATGGAATTATTCGATTTTGCAAAGCAAATTGGCAAACAAGGAAACTACGAATCCATCAAAGTGGATACGCATCCGGACAACTATAAAATGCAGGGTCTTATTGCCAAAGCCGGATACAAACCAATCGGTTATCTTTCAGGGATCAACCGTTTGGCATATGAACTGGTTTTATGATATGATATTAATGAGGTGTGAGCATGTTTATAGATGAAGTCAACATATTAGTAAGATCCGGAAAAGGTGGCGATGGTATCATCGCTTTTCATCGTGAAAAACACGTTCCTCTCGGAGGTCCCTCAGGAGGTGACGGTGGTAACGGTGGATCAGTCGTTTTCCAGGCAGATGAAGGCATGAGCACATTGCTCGACCTCAAATACCAAAAGCATATCTTTGCCAAAGCCGGTGAAAACGGTAAAACTAAAAATATGAAAGGCAAGGATGAAGACGATGTAATCGTAAAAGTCCCTGTCGGAACTATAATATACAAGCTTGAAAGCAATGAAGTCTTGGCCGACCTTGTCGAGCATGGTCAAAAAGCGACCATTGCCAAAGGCGGTAAAGGTGGAAGAGGGAACAGAACTTTCGCCACTTCTAGAAACAAGGCGCCGAAGATTCAAGAAAATGGTGAACCGGGTGAAGAACTAAACCTTCATATCGAATTGAAGTTATTGGCTGATGTTGGCATCATCGGATTCCCTTCAGTAGGCAAATCAACTTTGATTACGATATTATCAAATTCGCGTCCAAAGATAGCAGACTATCCTTTCACAACGCTAATTCCGAATCTTGGAGTAGTAAGTGCCCCTGGAGTGAATTCCTTTGTGTTGGCAGACATGCCCGGATTGATTGAAGGCGCGTCTCAAGGGGCTGGTCTCGGAATACAATTCTTGAAACATATCCAACGAACCAGAGTTTTATTACACATGATTGATATGAGTCCGGAATCGTTGCGCGAGCCATATTCTGACTACAATATCATTAACAAAGAACTTGAAGAATACGATCCAGAATTATTAAAACGTCCGCAAATCATTATCGCCAGCAAAATGGATA
The DNA here is from genome assembly GCA_937862575.1 of uncultured Bacillota bacterium. Lineage (GTDB taxonomy): Bacteria > Bacillota_I > Bacilli_A > Izemoplasmatales > Hujiaoplasmataceae > 4572-104. Next base: position 3,907 of record CALMFM010000143.1, on the reverse strand, counting down.
TGCCAGGTGCTGATGAAAGACTTAATGAATTTAGAACACATTTTTCTGAAGAAACATTGATCATCCCGATCTCAGCACTAACCAATGACAATCTTAAAGAACTCGTCTACGAGACCTCAAAATCGCTTGAAAGCACTCCGTTCTTTTATAAGAATGAGGATGTTATCGATGATCATGTCGAATACATCTTCGTGGATAAGGAAAATGAAATTATCATCAATAAAGTATCGGAAGACCGCTTTGTCGTAACCGGTCAGTTAGTCGAGAAACTGTATAACCAATCGAATATGCAATCGGATGAGGCCGTAGCCATGTTTTTATCGAAACTGCGCAAGCAAGGCCTTGACAAACAATTACGTAAGGCCGGAGCCAAAAACGGAGATACAATTGAGATATTCGATATGCAATTGGAATTCTTTGAATAAGGATGTGACATTATATGTATAACTATATAAAAGGAATTATAACGGAAATCAATCCAAATTTCGTATGCATCGAAAATAATGGAATCGGCTATAAGCTGATTGCACCAAACCCTTATGCATATATTCTGCACACTGAAACTACAGTATATATCTATCAAAAGATTAACGATGACCAGATTGCTCTTTACGGTTTTAAGACTTTAAAAGCCAGAGAACTGTTTATCAGACTTATTTCAGTTAACGGAATCGGTCCTAAAAGCGCTAACGCTATTTTGGCTTCAGGTTCAGTCGAATCTATTACAAAAGCCATAGACGACAGTAATGCCAAATATCTACAGAAATTCCCGGGTATTGGCCCGAAAGCTTCCCAACAGATCATTCTCGATTTGAAGGGTAAGATTGATTTCGATGCCTTCGCAGTCAAATCCGGTTCAATGATTGAGGTTGAAGAAGCTTTGGAAGCCTTAGGATACAAGCAGGCTGAAATCAAGAAAGTTATCCCGAAATTGGATCCTGAAAAACAAACAAACGAGCTTATTAAAGATGCACTTGCAATGATGTTGAAATAACAACTTACCGGTAGATATGTGCATCTTACCGGTATTTTTGTTGAAATAAGCTACCTTTCATATTAGAATGAAATCAAAAATTAGGAAGGAGATTTCAAATATGAAAACAATTAAAACTATTTTGCTGGGGGTAATGGGAATTCTAACTCTGTTCGCAACGGTAAGTTGTGCTGAAGCAAGCATTCTGGATGATCTCTTAAAAGCTACCGGCAATATCGAAACCGTGGCTGTTACATACAGCCAAGAAAGCTTGACCGACGCTGACGGAGTCGCTTCGGAAGTTGCATATATCGAATATGAATATGAAGTAATGTTGTTGGCCGAAACCGATGATAATCCATTGATTACTTTCAATGAATTGCGTTTGGAATTGATTGCTTTACATGAAGAACTCATTGGTGTTAGAGAGGAAATAAGAACCTACGCCGAATCAATCAGAACCTCAGTGTCAGCGCTCAAGGAAATGGAGTATATCCTGCTTGAGGAAGACAAAGATTTCATTATTTCCCAGATAGACCTGCTTAAGGAAATGCGTGCTCAAATATTAGCTACCGAAGGCGAGGCTTATCAAAGAATTTATGAATTGAGAGGCACCTATACTAGAGAGAATCTGCCTAACATAATCAATGTCTATCAAGAGGTTAAAGAAGTCTTGGAATATCGTCTGGAAATCTTGCAAAATTCCATTACTATATTTGAAGGAATCGACAATCTATTAAAAGAATATTTGGAGAGTTGATATGAAGATTAGAGTTAATGAATCACCGGAAATAAAGGAGATAGAGGTTGTAATCAACTGCGAAACAAAAAGTGAACATGTGAACGAGATAGTACAATCGCTAACCTATCTCAACAAACTTGTCACAGGCAAGTTGGATGGTCGTTCATATACTCTGTCTCCAAATAAAATCTATTATTTCGATTCAATCGATGATAAGGTATTTGCCTATACAAAGGAAAATATGTATGAGATCAACCTCAAGTTGTATCAACTTGAGGAGATTTTCATGAATACTCCTTTGACGCGAATTAACAAGAATACGATACTGAATCTAAAGAAAATCAAAACCTTCGTGTCGAGTCTTAACGGCAGGATGGAAGCCGTATTGCTAAACGGTGAGAAGATGGTAATATCAAGAAAATATGTGTCTGCCATCAGACAGTTGCTCGGAGGTGCGCAATGATTAAGAAATATTTCAATACGTTTTTAAAAGTGTTTTTCTTCACAACATTGCTGATGATAGTAATCGCATTGGCAGTATATAGACGCACGGACTTTCGCGTGCCGTATGCCTGGGTAACTACAGGAACATTATTGATATCGGCTATAATTGCACTAGCAATCAGAGTTTTCAAGTCTGAAAAGGGAAAAGGATATGTAAATGCTATATTAGGATATGTCATCATCATTCCTGCTCTATTCGTTCTTAGAGTGATGTTCGGAGTATATCTGTTCAGAAGAGCGTCGGAACTGTATATATTGATAGCTGTAATCGGAGTAATATACGGTATTGCCTTATTGGTGGCATCCAAAAAATATAAATCCGAGGTCACAGAACTCAATCGTTTACTTTTGAAAGAAGATAAAAAGGAAGAAGACGAAGAAGAATAAGGATAAAAAAATAAGACGTTTCCACCCGGAAAACGTCTTTTATTTATATTAAATGGTATATAAGCTTTTTAAATAGTCGTAGTCGCGATTTTTTTCAAGTGCAAGCATCAAAAGCAATCTAGCTTTCTGCCCATTCAATGAAGGGGCTAGGATACAACCAAGGTCGGTTAAGTGTTTTCCGCCTCCAAGATATCCGTAAGAATCAAGAACTCGCCCTGATGGGCATCTAGAGCATATCACAACAGGTATATTACGACTCAAAGCCTTCTCAATGCCTTCAATCATCATTGGTGGAACATTACCACGACCCAAAGCCTCAATGACAATTCCTTCGACGTCATTATCAATCAAGAAATCAATTAACAACGAATTCGCACCTGAATACGCTTTAAGAAGGTATACGTTCGGATTGATTGAATCAACAGAAACTTTCTGACGAGTATAAGAAATCTCACGGTGGAATATTACCTCACGATTGTCAACGACACCAACCGGACCATAATCCAAAGACTTGAACGTATCCAAAGTCAATGTGTTGGTTTTGGTGACTTCCGAAGCTGCGTTGATTTGATCGTTCATAACAACTAATGTTCCCCGGCCTCGAGATTTAGTTGACTTGGCAACCAAAATGGATGAGACCAAATTGTTAATACCGTCGAAACCAAGTTCGGAACTTGACTTCATTGAACCGGTCACAACGATTGGAATATCAGAGTCGATAATGGTGTCCAAGAAGAATGCAGTCTCTTCCAAAGTATCAGTCCCGTGAATGACGACGAAACCTGTAGGATCGTTCTCGTCGATATGTCGTTTGATTATACGCGATAGGTCTAGCATCATTTCAGGTGTGATTGATGGAGATGGCACCTCAGAATATTCGATGACCTCCAGGTCATTGTATAAATCTGATTCCAACAGACTTTGCATAATTTGATTGGCTGACAAAGCCGGCTTAACTGTGTGGCTTACATCGTCTATACGCATCGTAATCGTGCCACCAGTGAATATCATATATATCTTACCCAAATAGTATCACCTCAAGTTTCCAAGAGTATTATATCATATAAGCCAGAAAATGAGAGATACCAAAATCAAAAAAGACCCTATTAGTCTCGCAATTTTCGAGGGTCTTTTTTTTTGATATAAAAATGGGCACGTATTTTAGCGGAAAAAGAAAGCAACCCGTTTTCCACTGTTTCCACAAACATTTAACGCGCCGCGTAGTTTAGGTGTTTATAACTTGTTAACATAATATACATTATATGAACTAATTTATGTTATTAAAAAGTGGACTAGTTTTC
>CALMFM010000142.1 GCA_937862575.1 uncultured Bacillota bacterium | reverse complement strand
GCGAATTTCTGCCAATAATCTCCCGGCATCTTATCAACTAAAGAGTGCTTTCCGTGAACCACTTCATCATGTGATAAAGGCAATATGAATCTCTCGGAATACGCATAAACCATTCCGAAAGTAATCAGATCGTGGTGGTATTTCCTGTATATCGGATCCTTTTCGAAGTATTTCAAGGTGTCGTTCATCCAACCCATGTTCCACTTGTAGTCGAATCCGATACCGCCATCCAGTACGCTAGTAGTAAGATTAGGGTAAGTTGTGGAGTCTTCCGCAAACAACAGAACCGAATGATCCTTTTCCTTGACTGCGTATGATAAATTTTTTAAAAATTCGACGGCGCCGTGATTGGTCCCGATATGCATATTTCCCAGATAATAGATGATATTGGATACAGCGTCAATTCTGAATCCGTCCACATGGAAATATTCCATCCAAAAATACGCGTTGGAAATCAGAAAAGATTTGGTTGTACCTTTGCCTAAATCCAGGTTTATGGTTCCCCATACCTCGTTTTCCCTGATTCTCATATCTTCATATTCATATAGTGGTTCGCCGTCAAACATGTATAAACCATGTGCGTCCTTACAAGTGTGTCCAGGAACCCAGTCGATGATGACACCAATATTTTCTTCATGGCATTTGTCAATCAGATACATCAAATCCTTGGGAACACCATATCTCGCAGTAGCACTGAAATACCCGGTTCCTTGATATCCCCATGACTCGTCAAGCGGATGTTCGACCACCGGCATCAATTCGATATGGCTAAATCCATGTTCCTTGACATAAGGAATTAAATAATTGACCATTTCATTGTATTTATGAAATTCTCCATCTGGTTTGGTCATCCATGATCCAAGATGCACTTCGTAAATGGATAGTCTGTCTTCAAACTGATTATGAACTCTTCTTCTTTCCAGATACTGATGGTCATTCCAATCATAACCATCGATATCATAGACTTTAGAAGATGTCTCCGGACGATTATCGGAGAAGAATGCATAAGGGTCTGCCTTGAATATCGTTTGACCGTAGGAAGTTACTAAGCAATACTTATATCTGGTCCATTCGGATATTCCTTCGACATAAAGGCTATAGATTCCAAACTTATCTTCTTTTTTCATAACGTGGGTACGCGAGTCCCAACTATTGAAATCACCGACTATTGATACTATTTTAGCGTGAGGCGCATATACCCGGAATTCCGTACCGACAATTATACCGTCTTGTTTGATTAAGTGAGCGCCAAAATGGCGATAAGCCTCTTTTAGTTTACCTTCGTTGAAAAGGAATAGATCTGATTCATTCATTTTATTCATCATAATATTCACCCATTTTCGCCTTTATTTTATGATAAGCATAACCTTTTCTCAACAGGTAGCCATAAATTTTTTCATATTTTTTCTTGCCTTCGTCTTTATATTTGTTCAAAGCGTATTGAAAGTCTTTATCCAAAGCGTTGTCTTCCTTTGATTTTGATTCGATCAATGTTCGATTTTCATTGATGACAAGATCGATATCTTCAAATTCGTAGCCTTTGTTTATGAGGAATTGTTTCACAGTCAGGATTGTCTTATTTACCGACTGTGGTTTGATGGAATGAAGTTTCTTCTCAAATAGGTTTGTAATGTTTTCAAGGATTTTCTTATTTGAAATATCGGCTATTATATCCTGATACAATTCTTTTCTTATCCGTTTGTTTTCCAATTCAAAAACTATTTTTCTTGGTCCGTTCAATTTCAACTCAAACGACTCGCTGATATAGTTACTTACATATGATTCATCATCTAGCACTTTGGAAGCGTATAGTTTATGAAGATAGTATTTGAAGTCGTCTTCAGGTACTCCCAATCTTTCAAAATATTCGATAATATCATGGGTGCAGCGTTGTTTGAATAATGCAAAATGCAATATTTTTTGGTATATTGTATCTTTTGATTGTGCCTTCAAAAATTTTTGAAAATCCGATTCAGAAAGTTCTTTTCCTTTGACAAGACGAAAATCAAGGATTAGTTCCTCTGATACCAGATAATCCTTTAGATTTTTACCGTCTTCAACAGTTATCAAGAAATTCTTTTTCTTTGGTTTTAGGCTAGTGACTTTATACATAGTCATCTCCTCTAAAAAAATATCCAATTACTAATCATTTCAAATGTAACTAATAATTGGATGTTTTGGTCAAGAATTGAGTTTTATCAAATATGCCAGTATGAATTTGTCGAGGTCTCCATCCATGACTCCGTCTCCATTTCCGGTTTCCACTTGTGTCCGGTGGTCCTTGACCATGGTATACGGATGAAAAACATAAGAACGGATTTGTGATCCGAAGGCATTCAACTTATTGTCGTTGAAAGCATCGATTTCGGCTTGTTTCTTTTCCATTTCGATATTGTATAGTTTGCTTCTGAGGACTTTCATCGCCGTCTCTCTATTTTGTATCTGACTTCTTTCATTTTGACAGGTAACAACTATCCTTGTAGGCAAGTGGGTAATCCTGACCGCCGAGTCGGTAGTATTTACTCCCTGACCGCCTTTTCCGCTGGAGCGGTAGGTATCAATACGGAGATCTTCCTCATCAATCTCAATGTCGATGGAATCGTCTGTTTCAGGATATACTTTAACAGAAGCAAAACTTGTATGTCTGCGGCTTGATGAGTCGAACGGACTGATTCTTACTAATCTATGTACACCTGATTCTGCCTTTAGATAACCATATGCGTTCAAACCTTCTACTAAAATAGTAGCTGATTTCAAACCAGCCTCATCACCATCTTGGTAATCGATGATTTCAACTTTATAGTCCTTGCGATCGGCAAAACGAAGGTACATCCGATAAAGCATTTGCGCCCAATCCTGAGATTCGGTACCGCCGGCTCCCGGATGAAATTCGATATAGGCATTGAGTTTGTCATATGGTTTGTTCAGCAAAATCTTTATGGTCAAATTCTCTATGCCGTCGCTGAATTCCTTTATCATCTCTTCAATATCATCCAAAGAATAGTTTTCATCTTCTTCAGCGAGTTCAACACTTAGCTCCAACGTTTCATAGATATCGACGATTCGTTCGTAGTCGTTGATGGTGGCCTTCTCTTCATTCAGCTCCGACATTGTTTTCTGGGCTCTTGCGGTATCACTCCAAAAATCCGGAAGAAAGGTTTTCTCTTCCAGCGTTTTAGCTGTCTCTTTATGCTTGTCGATATTGATGGTCGACATCAATTTGTCCAAATCTTTCTTCAGGTCGTAAAGGATTGATTGCAATTCCAGATAGGTCATATTTTCTCCTAGTTGTCGTTTTTACCGTGACAATATTTGTATTTCTTTCCTGACCCGCAAGGACACAGGTCATTACGTCCGACCTTTTTCTCTACTGTGCGAGGTTGTTTCTTAACGTTTTCGTCTTCTTTACCGGAAATGGCTTTTACTGGTTTGGCAACCTGAACTCTTTCAGTATTTTGACGAACTTGTGCTCTCAATATGTTGATGGCGACATTGTTTTGAATATGTTGAATCATACTTTCAAACATGGCGAATCCAACATCTTGATACTCTCTGAATGGATTGTTTTGTCCATAACTCTGCAAGGTGACGGACTGACGCAACTCACTCATCGCATCGATGTGACGCACCCAGTAAGTATCTACTATTTTCAATGTCACAGCTTTAAGGAAGTCGTTATAGACTTTTTCTCCGACGAGGTTTTTCTTTTCCGCGGTTTCTTTTTCAAAAATATCCATGACATAGGACAGTTTATCGGTCTCAGTTTCAAAGATGCTTCTGTCAAAAGAATCCTTATGGAAGAAAACAGACATGTTTCTAACTAACTCTTCAAAATTGCCTTGATGGCTGTTATAGGCTCTTTTCAAAGCTTCAGTTATCATGCTATTGGCATAATCTTCAATATTTTCTTTGAAAAGTATATCTTTTCTTTGTCCGTAAATAATTTCTCTTTGTCTTCTCATGACTTCGTCATACTGAAGGACTGTTTTTCGACGGTCAAAGTTATTTCCTTCTATTTGTTTTTGAGCTCTCAGAACCATGTTCGAGAACATCTTGTAATCTAATGGGACTTCTGTTTCGTTTCCTTTTTGAACGACAACCATTTCCAACATTCGTTTGAAACGGTCTCCGCCAAATCTTTTCAACAGGTCATCATCAGCAGATAAGAAGAATCTTGAGTATCCAGGGTCACCCTGGCGACCACTACGTCCGCGTAACTGATTGTCAATTCTTCGAGACTCATGCCTTTCAGTTCCTAGTACTGCCAGACCTCCAAGTTCTTTCACCCCTACTCCCAACTTGATATCGGTACCTCTACCGGCCATGTTGGTAGCGATTGTGACAGCGTATTTCTCGCCGGCTTTAGCAACAATCTCAGCTTCTCTCTCATGTTGCTTGGCATTTAAAACATCATGTTTTACTCCGCGTTTCTTTAATAGTCTCGATAACAATTCTGAACTTTCAATGGAGATCGTACCAATCAACATCGGTTGGCCAATAGCGTATCTTTCGGCTATTTCATCAGCTAAAGCTTTATATTTGGCTTGCATACTAGCAAAAATCAGGTCGTTTTCATCTATTCTGATAACCGGACGATTAGTTGGGATTTCGACGACATACATATTATAGATGTTTCTGAACTCTTCTTCCTCTGTTTTTGCAGTACCGGTCATACCGGAGAGTTTAGTATACATACGGAAGAAATTCTGGAATGTGATAGTTGCTAGAGTAGTAGTTTCCTTTTTGATTTCTACCGCTTCCTTAGCTTCTAGTGCCTGATGTAATCCGTCAGAAAATTGACGGCCGTGCATCAACCGACCGGTAAAAGAGTCAACGATGATTACTTTGCCGTCCTGAACAACATAATCCACATCTTTTGCCATTGTGTAATTGGCTTTTAAGGCGTTGTTGATATGATGTAACAAAGTGACGTTATCCAAATCATATAGATTTTCGATATTGAAGAATGATTCTCCTTTACTGATACCTTCTTCAGTTAAAGTCACTACTTTATCTTTGATATCAATTTGATAATCTTCTTCGTCTTTCAATCGGATTACGAAATAATTGGCTTGACGATAGAGATCTGCCGTGTTCTTGGCTCCACCGGATATGATCAATGGGGTTCTTGCTTCATCGACAAGAATCGAGTCAACCTCATCGATGATTGCGAAGTTCAATGGTCTTTGGACCAAGGCTTCTTTATAAACGACCATGTGGTCACGCAGATAATCGAATCCAAGTTCGTTGTTTGTGGAATATAAAATATCGCAATTATAAGCGTCGCGTTTCTCTTCAGCAGTTAATTCCCTGACGTTAAGTCCGACTGTTAAACCGAGGAATCTGAACAATCCTCCGATTTCACCATCTGATTCACGTCTGGCCAAATATTCGTTGACGGTTACGATGTGAACTCCATCGCCGGTCAAGGCATTCAAATAAGCAGGCATGACAGCTGTTAATGTCTTACCTTCACCGGTTTTCATTTCTGCGATATTACCTTCATGAATTGTAATAGCACCCATAACTTGAACCTTGAATGGAGTCATTTTAAGGAATCTGGTACTTGCTTCTCTGACTGTCGCATATGCTTCTACCAATAAGGAATCAAGTGACTCACCATTTCGGTAACGTTCCTTTAATTCCTCGGTTTTAATGACGAAATCCTCATCTTTGAATTGTTTATATTCTTGTTCAAGAGCCAAAACTAGGTTGGCCTTTTTTTCCAATCTTTTTAATTCGCGTTTGTTTGAGCTAAATAATGCCATGGGCTCACCTCTTAATCTATAACTAATATAATACCACTTAATATGTATATATTCAATAATTTATGCTTTCGCTCGCGTTAAAAAGTGGCCTGTGAAGGCCACTAAATCATTCTGTTTCAATCAACCCGTATTTGCCATCTTCTCTAAGATAAAGCACTGAAGGAACATTGTCTTCGT
>CALMFM010000141.1 GCA_937862575.1 uncultured Bacillota bacterium | reverse complement strand
CAAAGATCACTTCGTCAAACAATCCAACTGGATTCTTGGTGGAGATGGTTGGGCATACGATATCGGTTACGGCGGTCTCGATCATGTAATCGCTAACGATGAAGATGTAAACATTTTAGTACTTGATACTGAAGTTTATTCCAACACCGGTGGTCAATCATCGAAAGCGTCAAGAGCAGCTTCTATAGCCAAGTTCACCGCTTCCGGAAAACCTGGAAAGAAGAAAGACCTGGCAGCTTTGGCAATGTCATACGAACACGTATACGTAGCCACAATCTCCCATGGAGCCAATCCTCAACAGGTATTGAAAGCAATGAAAGAAGCCGAGAGTTATCCTGGTCCATCAATTATCTTGGCTTACTCTCCATGTATCGCTCATGGAATCAATGGTGGTTTAGGCAATTCCAATCTTGAAGCCAAAATGGCTACTGAGTGCGGATACTGGCCAACATTCAGATTCGACCCTCGTTTGATTGCTCAAGGCAAGAACCCTCTTCAATTAGATTCGAAAGAGCCTAAATGGGATCTCTATCATGATTTCTTGATGAACGAGAATCGTTACGAACAACTAACCAAGACTGATCCTGAAGCAGCTGAAAAAATGTTGCATAAGAACTTGGTTGACTCCAAGAAACGTTGGGCGTTTTACAAACGCATGGCGGCTATGGATTACTCCGAAGTAATCGAATAATGCAAAACTGGCACTCTTAGAGTGCCTTTTTTTTGTCTTTCTCACATATTTTTCACTTATGACATGTAATATATATATAAATATGTTGCTAATAAAAAAAATATTTCAATTTGAAAGGTTTTTGTTATATAATATATTAGACACGAAAAAATGAAGGAGTTTATGATATGCGAGTTTATACAAAAAGACTACTGGTTTCTTTCCTGACACTATTGTTTGGAGCCACTGTTGTAGCCTGTGGAGGCGATACAACTACAGACGTGGTAACACCTAATGACTCCGTGATACCAGAGCTATCGAATCCGGATAAGATTTTCCTAGAAAACGATCTATACTCGATCACTTATGGTGATCTTTATGACGTTGTGAAAGTCAATGACGGTCTCAATCAATTGTTGATGATGGTCGATTCAGATTTATTGGCAACTTATTTCGCGGCTGTCACCGATGAAGAAATAGCAGAAAGAACCGAAAAACTTATATATGGAACAAACGATCAGGAAATTATCAATAACCTGACCGATAGTGAAAAAGCCGATTTTGAGAAAGCATTCTACGATGGCATGTACATGATGGGGTTCGCTGACAATCCAGAAGACTATGTAAGAGTGGTTGTTGCCAGAGAGAATTACGCTATCGACTTGATGTTCAGCGAAGACAATATTGATGAAGCATGGTATGCCGGACCGACAGCGGTTGCCGACTACTATGCTGCTCAATACAATTACGATATCAATACCATCAAGATCAGATTCTTATCAGAAGCTGACGCCAAAAGCGTTATGAGACTGTTCAATCTGGTTTCCAAAGATGGCGAATTGAAATTATATACAGGTATAATACCAATCGACCAAGTGCCTAGCACCGGACTTAATGAAACTAATACAGTGAGTTTGACAGACGAGGAAATCCTTGCTAAATTCATCGAACTGT
>CALMFM010000140.1 GCA_937862575.1 uncultured Bacillota bacterium | reverse complement strand
AGAGAACTTAAAGCCATGCGGGAAGAATCCAAACACCAGATACTCCTGCTTGGGCCTGGCGAGCTTATTTTTGACAAGGATGGCCACCTCCTTAATGGGAGAGTGCGGACAATGTGGACAAAGGCAGGGCTATACAACTTGTTGAGAACGATCCGATATGTGGAAGGAATTGATATTGAACCACCAATCGGGTATGCCAGAACCCTAGATGATATGGTCTTAACTGTTGACCAAATTCAGGAATATTTCGATAAGAAAAATCACCTGTCCATGAAGTCAAGACCAGGATTACAAACTGAATGGTTGGCTCCGATATATGAGGAACGGGTCAGATATTTTTATCAAGGGATTCCTGGAATATCCGCAATAAGAGCGAGGGAATTGGAATCAAAATTCAGGTCACCAATTGATCTATACAATGCCAGTTATGAGGATATTCAATCAATTCCAAAGTTTGGTCAAGTTATATCGACCAAGATTTATAATTTTCTTCACAAATCCAAGGCCGAATGTGAAAGTGAGGTGAGCAATAAATCCAAGAAAGCAAAATGAACTGAATTGATAACAATTGTCCCATATGATAAAAATAAACGAAAGGAACAAAAATGAACAAAATCTTAGCAATCCTATTGGCAATATGTCTAATTGTCATACCAGTTATTGGTTCTTCGGACACTGTTGACGCATATAACCCGGATTTGGTGTGTACAACTCAAGGCCCGCCTGGACCGCAAGGCCCGCAAGGCCCAGTTGGCCCGGTCGGTCCACAAGGGCCAGTCGGACCGCAAGGACCGCAGGGACCGCAGGGTGAACAAGGTATACAAGGTGAGCAGGGTATTCAGGGCGAACAAGGTGAGCAAGGAATTCCAGGTGAGACAGGAGCCACTGGGGCTACAGGGGCTACAGGGGCTACAGGAGCCACTGGTGCAACTGGTGCACAAGGTGAGCCTGGTGTTGGTATTTCGAACATAACTTTATCCGAAACCGGTGAGCTGATAATCACCATGACCAATGATGTTGTATACAATCTTGGAGTTATCGCCGGAGTTGATGGTAAAGACGGATACAATGGCATAAATGGAATAAACGGCATTGATGGAATTGATGGTACCGATGGCTCTAACGGTGTTGATGGCCAGATCCCATGGTGGTGGTCAATTGCACTGTTAATACTTGCCATATGTGTTTTCTTACTAACAATACTTGGAAACAAACATAGCAACAGAATCCACAAGCTTACCATGGATTTCATAGATTTAAAGTACGGGAAGAAATAAGATGTCAGTAGCCAGCTTGGTCAAAGAAGTCAAAGATTTAGAGGAATTGCTTCCTGATATGTATGATATCCGGGATCTTTACCTTGAAACACTCTACAAGTATATCGGATTTATGAGTGCACTGGATCAAGCTGGCTCTGAGTATCCATTATCAAAGTTATGTGACCTGCAAGAAATTAAGGCAGATTTGGGTTCTGATCTGTCCAAATTGTCAGAAATAGATTACAATCGGTTTATTATTGTTTCTGATATAGTTGATGGTTTAGAGGATATCTTGGTGTGATAGTTCTCTTGGGAATGCGTCAATGTCCCAGAGAGATGGTAGTGCGAAGCGCTGCCAGATCTATAGAAGTTCTATACGCTCGCTACGCTCGCCACGGGACAGTTACCGCACTTGAAGGTAACTATCACACCAAGACAGGGCTTTCGGTAGTAATTCTCAAATCAACCTCTTGTATTAGTGAATCTATTGACACGTGTAAAATCAAATGTTAGAATGGTTTTGGTTAAAAAGATAATATTGTTCCTGGCATAGGCCTGCTGGAGGATAGGGCTCTGAGCATGGGACACTCAACCTGAGCGCCAGAAGGAAGGAACTCATCACACATGGCCTGCTGAATATCAGAAGATATCAACGGCAGGCCTATGGTAGGAACAGTAGGAAGAAAAGTCGTCTGGATATGCAGTGAGTGTAATCTTGTATCATCCAGACGATGGAATTTATACAAGCACTTAGTTGATGTTCATGGATATAGGTCTAATGAAGCATTAAAAGAATCATATGAATCTTGTTGGATTAGGAAAGTAGGAAAGAATGCTGGTCAACGTTCTTCAGGAAAACCTAAAAATCGTTCTTGGTTTAGTTGGTAAGGTCACTAACGAAAGCGACATGATATTTACGAGTGGTGTCAGTACCACTCTTCTCACTACTGAAAACAATAAGTTAAAGATAAGTGGAACCAGTGTTGTTCAGAGTCTTGTTTGCTGGATTGATGCCGATGTGAAGCAACATGGCTCAATTCTTGTTCCAACCAAAACATTTTCAGACTATATAACGGCAATGCCTATTGACCGGTTGACTATTGAAGACAAGACATCAAAAACCGGCCATTTTAGCTGTGGAAATACAGTTCTTAAGCTTCGGTTGGTTCCTGTGGCTGAGTTTCCAAATCCACCAGCTGCTGATCCTATAGGTGAGGTCTCATTTGAAGTCCAAAGGGTCAAGCTTTTGGAGGCTATTAACCATGTGGCTTACGCGGCTTCAAGTGACCAAACAAGACCATCTTTGACTGGTGTTTTATTCAATGTCAACAAGGCTGGTAAACTGTCGCTTGTTGGTGGTGATGGTTCACGGCTTAGTGTGGTTAAATTGGACATTGAATGTGATAAGGATATTAAGGTTACACTCCCGAAGAAGTCTTGTTCGGTATTATCAGCAGTTCTTGGTGAGGCTACGGCTGAGATAGTCAAGGTTATGTTGACCCAGAATGCCAGTGTGTTTGATATGGAAAATGTTGAATATCGAACTCAAAACCTGATACATAAGTTTCCGGATTATGAGAATGCAATCCCGAAAAGCTCTACTACCACTGCTAAGGTCTCAAAAGATGAGTTCCTTCGGGCTGTTAGAATGTCAAATGTTATTTCTAAACAGGGAAACAACATAATAAAGGTTTCAATCAGCCAAGGTTCAATAGTTCTTGAATCCAGTGCCAAGGAGCTTGGTGAGAATATAAACACTGTCAAAGCCGAGGTCGAAGGTGATGATGTTGTTATCAATTTGTCCTGTAAATTCTTGCTTGAGCTGTTGGCTAATATAATAGGTTCAAACCTGGTAGTAAAAGCAACTACACCAGTATCACCGGTTCTGGTCTGTGGCTCAGATGAGTGTTTATCAATTTTGATGCCAATGTATGTTGCTGGAGGTTAACTATGGTCTTCAAAAAGAAAAAAAGAATGCCGCATGAAATGGATAAAAGAAACACTGAAATATACAACACCTATATAAATGAGGGATCTTTGACTATGCAGGATATTGCAGAGCAGTTTGGTCTTTCACGGCAAAGGGTTTCTAGTATAATTCGGGCTGAGATCCGAAGAAGAAGGAACAATGAAGACGGTCAAGACATCAACCAAATCTGATTATGAGAACATGGTTGCTTTGGATGTTTGTTGTTCGGTTCAGGCTGGGTCGAACCCATTTATAGCAATCAAGAAATGGTTGATAGGTGAACATTCCCACGTATTTATTTATCTCGGTGTTCTTGATCTTTGTGGTATGTATGTTGATTGGTTGGCCGAAAGTAATGGCCGTGGTGTAATGATGCAACCAGTTAGTGCCAGGAATGATGAGATGGTTGATGTATATAGATTTAAAGTCCCAGAAGGTGAATCTATACACGATTATTATCACAAGATAATTGAGGTCTTAGCCAAACTGTTGTCTAACCAGAACTCGTATTATGATTATCTATCCATAGTTAGGTTCGTAGTTCCTCAAGCTATTTTAAGAAAACTTCACCTTGAAAAGTTCATTCCGTTGGCTTGGCAAAGAGATTCGTTTCAGATATGCTCAGAATTTGTTTATGAACTGTTTTATCAAGCTGGGTTGGGAAATATTCTACCAAACTCGAATCCGGATACCAATGCAATACCTCAGATTCCGTTACCAAGTGATTTTGCAAATAGTCCTATGCTTGAATATATTGGTCGGTTTACAGTCGATGGAGGTTAAGTAATCAATGAAATACTGCTCGCGGTGCCTTCTGCCAGAAACCCAAGAGACGATAAACTTTGATAAAAATGGTGTCTGTAATGTCTGTCAAAACTGGGAAACCAAAAATTCCAAAGACTGGGTAGCCCAGAAGGAAAAACTGACTGGCATTGCTAATCGACATCGTAGAACTGATGGTTCATGGGATTGTATTGTCCCATTTAGTGGTGGAAAAGACTCAGCTTTCACTGTGTACTATGTGGTCGAAGAGCTTGGGTTGGAACCATTACTGGTGACTTTTGACCATGGGTTCTTCAAAGAACAGACACTGGCCAATGTTGAAAAGATAATTGATAAATATGGGCTAGGTCAGGTCAAAGTTAAGCTTGGTGATAGGGTTCAGAAAAATGTCATGTTGGAATCGCTCCGTAGAAAAGGTGATTTTTGTTGGCATTGTCATTGCGGATGTTTTTCTACCCCGATGAACATCGCAGTGGAGCAGGAAATCCCATTGGTTATCTGGGGTGAACCTAGTGCCGAGTACACTTCATACTACAATTATAAAACCGAAGAGGTAGTAGACGAAAAGCGATTTAATCGGTTTGTTAATCTTGGCATAACAGTCGAAGACATGGTTGGAATGACTGATACATCTGATTCGTTCATAGAATACCTAAAGTATCCTCCGGTTAAAGATCTGACTAAGATTGGTTGTGAGTCCATTTGTCTTGGTAGTTATATTCCATGGGATACCGAAAAACAGTCAAATCTCATCGCCAATAAACTTGACTGGGTAGGTGGTGGATGTGAAGGCATACCCCCACGGTATTGGTACGAAAAGGTAGAATGCAAGTACACCGGTGTTCGTGACTATCCTAAATATATAAAGCGGG
>CALMFM010000139.1 GCA_937862575.1 uncultured Bacillota bacterium | reverse complement strand
AGAAGGGAATTTTTACTATATGCATCACCAAAACAGATTTTGGAGAATTTTATCTCTAATTTATGAAGAAGACTTTGTTAATTCTAATATTGAAGAGAAGAAACAATTACTAAAGAAACACCATATTGCATTATACGATGTAATAGAATCATGCAATATTATTGGATCTTCCGACTCATCAATCACAGATGTTGTTCCAACAGATGTGAAGAAGCTAATTGAAGGCACAAATATCAAACATATCTATCTCAATGGCAAGACTGCCTACAATCTCTTTAATAAATACAATCCGGAAATGGTATATATGACTACATATCTTCCATCTACATCTCCTGCCAACGCCAGATACAGTTTGGCTGATTTGCTTGATGAGTGGAAGATAATTGGACATATCTGATGGTGTAAGCCTTTTTATTGTTATTTATATATAATTTTTGTTTTACAAAACACTTATATGGTGTTACAATATCATGCGTACTTACTTAGTAGGAAGTGATATTTTGTTACCAGACCATTTTATAATAGGAATATTAATCTTTATCATTACATATGTTGCCATCGTATCGGAGAAAATCCATAGGATGGTAATTGCCGTTTTCGGAGCCGGACTCATGATTGTTTTTCATGTCCTGTCACAAGAAGAGGCTTTATCGAAAATCGATTTTAACACACTGGGACTACTTATCGGAATGATGATCGTCGTCAACGTGATCAAACAAACCGGACTCTTTCAGTATCTGGCCATCAAATCAGCCAAGATTGCCAAAGGCAATCCGGCGAGAATCATGCTGTACTTCGCGATTCTCACCGCATTGGCTTCAGCTTTTCTCGATAACGTCACAACCATTCTTTTGGTTGTTCCAGTTACTTTGGTTATCACCGATACTCTAAAATTGAATCCGATTCCGTTTGTATTATCCGAGATCATGTCTTCGAACATCGGTGGCGCTGCCACCTTGATTGGTGACCCACCGAACATCATGATTGGTGGAGCCACAGGACTTAGTTTCGTTGATTTTATCGTCAACCTGTTCCCTTTGATGATTATCAACTTCATCGTTACCATAATCATCCTTAGATTCATTTTCCGCAAGTCTTTAAAAGTGGATGAGAATGCCAGACAGGAAATCCTTTCCTTCAATGAGAAGAAGGCCATCACGGACAAGAAACTTCTAATCAAGAGTTTAATCGTATTGGCTTTTACAATAGCGGGATTTGTTCTAAGCGAAGTAATCAATGTTGAATCAGCTTCAATCGCACTCTTTGCGGCTTCGGTATTGCTTTTGCTAAGCAGAATCGAACCAGAGGAAATCATGGAGAAGATCGAATGGACTACCATTTTCTTCTTTGGAGGATTGTTCATCTTAGTCGGTTCATTGGTCAAAATCGGTGTCATCGACATGATTGCCGCTGAAGTGATTAAAATCACCGACGGCAATATGACCTTGATGACAATGATTGTGCTATGGCTTTCCACTTTCCTATCATCCTTCCTCGACAACATCCCTTATGTGGCGACCATGATTCCCTTGGTCGACACAGTATCAAGCGGCGCTGTCCATGCCTATGAACCCGTTTGGTGGGCATTGTCCATTGGCGCGTGTCTTGGAGGAAATGGAACCATCATCGGCGCTTCCGCCAATGTGGTGGCGAGAGGTATCGTTGAAAAGCGCGGATATACCTTCTCATTCATGAAATACATGAAAATAGCGTTTCCGTTGATGATTATCTCGATTATAATCTCAAGTATCTATCTACTTGTGGTATACTTATAATAGTGTTTTAAGGAGTGATTATCTATGAATAAATATGTCCTTTCAGAAACAAACCAACATGTAATGAAACTGATCCAGATGGGAGCCGACGTCACAGTAGTGTCTTCCCAGATGGTTTATGTATCGTTTGACATCACTGAAGATGTCACGGTTTCCTATGTCTATAACATAAACAAGAAGAACAAATACTTCCTGGAACGGATAAGACCTTATCCGCTTCCAGTCAAGACTTATGATTCCGCAGAAGATATCTGCAATATCATCAAGATTGATATCGAACAATTCAAGATTGCAGCGAAAAGCCATAATGTCCAAGCTTTCATCAAAACCAATCAAGCTTTTCATGACATCATCATGAAGTTCGAAGACCTGTTTCTTTATTACAATATTAAACCTGAAGTTTTCAAACAATTGAAGATGGATATCGAGGATATCGAAAAGACTATCGATGAAGCTACAGGAACCGCAACGAGAGTTTATTTCGGGAAAGAACCGGACAACTTATAGATATCAAAAATACATATAAACGACATGTTCAAATAGAGCATGTCGTTTTTTTAAATTTTCAAAAATAAAT
>CALMFM010000138.1 GCA_937862575.1 uncultured Bacillota bacterium | reverse complement strand
GTTTCCGGAGCACTTGCTTCACTGATTCTTGTAACCCAGTTCAATAAGAATTCTTTATCTAACAAGTCTTTATCCAAAGCTTTTTTCAATGCGTTGACCATTCTTTCGTCTTCATCGCTGATGTAATTATAATTGTTGACAAGAAATTTGTCGGCAACGACATTAAAAAGCTTTTCAAGAAATTCCTCGTCAGTTTCCTTCATTCCTACTATTTGCGAGAACATATCGGCGCTGTGAGCAATAGCGTGCATCCACCCTAAATCTTTGTCATAACCTCTCAGTACTTTTTCCTTGGCAAAGTATTCTATTGCTTTTTCTTGCAATAGTTTTGCCATAGATAAATCATAAAGTTCGTCTCTGGTATGCACAAAAGCGAGTATTGCCAGTTGTAAAGCCGTAAAAGAGCGAGTCAAAACCGATTTTTCATCGTCTTTTTCTATATCTTTAAATAAAAATTCACTTCCAAGTAACAGCTTCGTGATTTCAACCAATCGATTCTTTTCTAGGAACTTATCGTGCAATAAATGAGCTAGATTTGGATATACTAGGTGATCCCTAATATCAGGTGATTCATTTCCGATGTTTTCCAGCAAAATCGCCAATACTTTTTCCTTATCAAGTCCTTCGAATTTAAACTTGTTTTGTTTTTCTTTCTCAAGAATTTCAATCCATTCTTTTTCCATTTTTAGTTTTTCCCTTCCTTTAATAAGGTAATTATAGCAGAATATCTTGATAAAGACTACATATTCAGGTAAATTTATGATAGACTAATTACAACGGAAAGATAGGTGAAACTTATATGAAATTTAATGAATTTATCTATGAAAGACCTGATCTTGAGTCTTACATAGTAAGAATCAAGGAATTAAACAACCTAATTGGCTCTGACAAAGACTTCAAAACGGAAGTTGAAGCCATAAAGGCTATGTTTGATATCCAGGATAAATTGGATACTCAAGATACTCTCGTCAGCATCCGGAATTCTGTCGACACTACTGATGAATTCTATGAAAAAGAACAAGATTTTTTTGATATGAATCGTCCTAAACTTCAAGAATTCTACAGCCAGTTTCACAAGAATTTATTGGCATCAAGACACCGCAAGGAATTGGAAAAGGAATTCGGTGAGTTGATTTTCAAACAAGCTGAATTGGCTGAGAAGACTTTTACACCGGAAATCATTCCGGATTTACAAAAGGAAAATCAATTATCAACCGAATATTCCAAGTTGATGGCCAGTGCCAAAATCGAATTTGACGGTGGTGTATACAATCTCAGCCAAATGACTCCTTTTATGCAAAAACCGGAAAGAGATACAAGACATCGAGCTCAATTGGCAGTATCAGCTTTTTTAGCTGAAAAAGAAAAGGATTTGGACAGAATTTACAGCGATATGGTCCAAATACGCACTGATATCGCACATAAGTTAGGTTATGAGAATTACATACAACTGGGATATGATCGTTTGGGAAGAACCGATTACACAGCCAAAGATGTTAAGAAATTCCGTGATCAAGTTTATGAACATATAGTACCGATTGTTAAGGATTTGGCAGACCGGAAAGCGAAACGAATCGGCATCAAGGATTATAAGTCGTATGATTTGGCTTTATCATATAAAACCGGAAATCCCGAACCTAAAGGCGACCGGGCTTGGCAGGTTGAAAGAGCTCAGAAAATGTACGAGGAATTATCTCCTGAAACCGGAAAATTCTTTAATCGAATGATTGACATGGAAGTGTTGGAATTGGATTCCAAAAAAGGAAAATCTGGTGGTGGTTGGTGTACCTTCATACCGGAATATGATACTCCATATATTTTTGCCAATTTCAACGGAACTTCTCATGATGTAAAAGTTCTTACCCATGAAGCCGGACATGCATTCCAAGTGTATGAATCAATGAATCAAATTCCGGGATATCGTTGGCCTACTTTAGAAGCGTGTGAGATTCATTCCATGAGCATGGAATTTCTTACCTGGCCGTGGATGAATGAATTTTTCCTAGAAGATACCGATAAATACAAATTCGATCATGTTGCTTCTTCGTTGTCTTTCTTGCCATATGGAGTAGCGGTAGACGAATTTCAGCATGAAATATATAATAATCCAGAAATGACACCAGATGAAAGGAAAACTGCTTGGCGTAAAATCGAGAAGAAATATTTGCCTTTCAAGGATTATGACGATGATTCATTCATGGATAAAGGAACCTATTGGTTTAGACAAGGCCATATCTTTAGTTCGCCATTCTATTACATTGATTACACATTGGCACAAATCTGCGCTTATCAGTATTTCATAATGTCCCAAAAAGATCATGAAAAAGCTTTTGAAAGTTACCTGGCTTTATGCAAACTAGGCGGCTCAAAGCCTTTTACCGGATTATTGGAAAGCGCAAAATTATTAAGCCCGTTCGCCGAAGGCACAATCGGAGAAATCATCACCCCAATCAAGAAATATCTTGACAGCGTAGACGATACGGCTTTGTAATAAATTATGAGTGACATAAACAAAGTATTGATTATCGGATGTCCGGGTAGCGGAAAATCCACGATGGCTAAGAAAGTCGCAGAAATAACCAAATGGCCTCTTCTTCATCTTGATGTCATTTATCACATTGATAATTACCATCAAATTTCTAAGGAAGAACTTCAGTCAAAGATTTCCGATTTCATCAAAGGCAAATCCAATTTTATAATTGACGGTAATTACTCAGCGACTTTGCCGATGAGAATGGAAATGGCCGACACTATAGTTATGTTTGACTTGGATACCGATACTTGCATGAGAAACGTTCTTAATCGTATTGCAAGCAATCAGCCACGTGACGATATAGCTCCTGGATTCGACAATACAATTTATCATCAGGACTTCATCGATTACGTCAAGGATTTTCGAGAAGAGCGCCTCCCTTACATTGAAGAATTAATTTCTGAATTCCCGGGAACGATCATCCGAATCAACAGTTATGAGGATGCGGATGACTTTATCGAATTTCTTAGAAAAAATATAGCATAACCTTTGTATGCAAAACTAATTTAAGATATAATTAATATGGAAGGAGTGATATTTATGAACAAAAAAGTTGAACAAGCAATTAATACCCAACTCAATTTTGAAATCGAATCAGCATTTGTCTACATGGCAATGAAGAATTATCTGGAGACTTTGTCTTTGGATGGATTTGTCAACTGGTTTGACATCCAATTCCAAGAAGAAATGGCTCATGCCCAGAAATTCATGAATTACCTTAACGATCGAGGCGGTCGCGTTGAAATCCTTGGTTTCCCTAATCCAAGAAATGAATTCGCTTCAGTCTTAGAAGTTTTGGAAACTTCTCTGGCACATGAAAAAGAAGTCACAAGAAGGATTCACGCTCTTGTTAAAACAGCTACTGAAGAAAATGATTATCCTACTGTAGCGATGTTACAATGGTATGTGAATGAACAAGTGGAGGAAGAAAACAATTTCACGAGATTGATTGAAAAAGTCAAATTGGTGAAAGATGCCGGTCTCTATATGTTAGACAAGGAATTGGCCACACGGGTATTCGTACCGATCACAGCTGCTTAAAAAAAAGCCTGAATTTTCAGGCTTTTTTGTTTGTTTTGACAGCAGTGTTGATATGGTTGTGATATACGACGAATTTTTGAAATAAAAATTCTGTAACGAAGTTTGTTATCATAGTACCACCCAATACTATATATTCATGCCAACCAATTTCATTAAGTTTATCTACCCACCAAGTTGACAATGGTGTGAATACTGCATAATATGCAGCAACCATCATCATCGCAAGAGGAATGTTTTTGGCAGATTTGAAAGTGAATTTCCGATTTAACGTGAAATTCCAAAGTACAGAAAGTACCAGGGCAATCAAATATGAAGCCCATTCAACGAGTCCGATTGTTTCCCTAAGTAATATATAACTTAATGCTTGTATTACTCCGGCGGAGATTGAAAAAAGTCCAAATTTGACAAAATGTAGAAGATTTTCTGTTTTTGTGAATTCCTGTATAGGTTTATCTGGCATCATGCACCTCAGTGTTGTTTCATATAGATATCCATTTGTTCAGCGGCATCCTTCCCGGCTCCCATTGCCAGGATAACGGTTGCGGCTCCGCTGACGACATCACCACCGGCGAAGACGCCAGGAATGGATGTTTGATGTTCATTTACTACAATTCTGCCCCATCTATCGACTTCAAGTTCAGGTGTGGCCTTTTTAATGATTGGATTCGGACTCTGACCGATAGAAACTATGCAAGAATCGATATCAAATACTTTATAAGTATCGGTACCTTGTGGACTTCTTCTTCCAGATGAATCCG
>CALMFM010000137.1 GCA_937862575.1 uncultured Bacillota bacterium | reverse complement strand
CCGAAAGCACTGCCTCTTGGCTCTATTTTAATATTGTGTCCTCGTTTAATTAGACTGGCACATACCGACATTGGAAAACTATCCTCAAGACTCACGTCAAGAGCTTGGTCCCACCTGAATCTTGGTGCGTCCAAAGCGGCTTGTGGATCCATGTTAAAATCAATAAGATTCATCGCAACTTGGAGATGTCCCTGTGGTTGCATAAAGCCTCCCATGACCCCAAAAGGTCCTAGTGCTTTTCCATCTTTCATTATAAAACCAGGGATTATTGTGTGATAGGTCCTTTTTCTTGGCTCAAGGCAATTGTGATGATCCGGCTCGAGGGAGAAAGTATGACCCCGATTTTGCATTGAAATACCAGTATCATCAATTACTATTCCGCTTCCAAATCCCATGTAGTTGCTTTGAATGAATGAAACCATATTTCCGTCTTTATCCGCAGTAGCTAAATACACTGTACCACTGTTTTTATAATCAATTGGTTTTTGTAGAGTTGCTACATCTTTTATATCTTTGCGCCTTTGTTCAGAATATTCATTACTCAGCAAGTATTCTTTTTTTATCTTCATGAAGTAAGAATCGGTTACATATTTCATCGTGTCGCTGAATGCAATTTTGATAGCTTCAATTTGTCGATGATAAGTATCGAAATTATCTCTTTCATAGTCTCTATCATTGAGTAAATTCAGTGCCATCAGAGCAGTGATTCCTTGGCCATTTGGAGGGATTTCACAGATATCATACCCTTTATAATTTGTACTTATTGGTTCGACGAATTCACAATCATAATCAGCAAGATCTTGCATGTCGATAAAGCCGTTATATTTCTTCATATGAGCAACAATTTTCTTAGCCAAATTGCCCTTATAAAAACTCTCAGCATCAGTGTTCGCAATCTCTTCCAAAGTGGTTGCTAAAAATTCGCTTTTAAAAATATCTCCCGTTTTATAACGTTCACCGCTTTTTGAAAACACATCAAAAAAATGTTTAAATTCTGGAGCTGTATTAATTTCTTGATAATGTTTTATAGCATGATCGAAGTACCATCCGACCTGATCTCCGAGGGAAAAACCGTTTCTTGCCAAGTTGATTGCTGGTTCAAGAACTTGAGCTAATGTGAGATTCCCAAATTTTTCAATTGCTCTTGCCCAACCCTTTGGAGTCCCCGGAACAGTGATTGGAATAACGCCATATCTAGGCATTTTATCCAATCCACGGGCTTTAACGGCTTCAATACTGATATTTCTTGAACTATAACCGCTGCTATTCATGCCATATAATTTGCCTTTAAAATAAATTAAGGCAAAGTTATCGCTACCGATTCCGTTACTACAAGGTTCAACAACAGTCAATGCAGCGGCAGTCGCCACGGCAGCGTCTATAGCGTTACCACCTTTTTTAAGAATTTCCAAACCAGCCTGTGCAGCCAAACCTTCACTAGTAGCTACTACACCATTTTTGGCGTATGTTGATTGACGATAACTTGGAAATGGATTTTTCATGATATCACTCCTAATGAAATCATTATAACATAACGTACTATTAATATGCAGAAAAGAAATAATAAAAAGCCTTGATCCGGCAAGGCCTTTTATAGGGGAGGAAAGAATTTATCGTTCTTACTTTTTATATGTTCTATCTGTTGTTACATAATACTGATTGAAAGACCATTGAAACAAGCAGTTGACGCTAAGTGTTTTAGTTTCACAGGTTCAAATTAAACTTCTTAATAGTTTACACCTAAATTGTAATTCATCAATGTGAAGTTATTTTGTGAAAACCAAGAATTTTCAATGTGTTTTTCTAACATTATTCATCAATTAGTTTTTTAAGTGTATCATTAGGCTATAATCTATACTTAGTGGTAAAATATAAATATCAAGTTGAAAGGATTAAAATATGAAAAAAGCTATTGTAATATTTGGTGCGACGGGAAATCTTACTTACAAGAAACTCTTGCCAGCACTAAATGTTCTTATTAATAACAAACGTATTAATTTAGACGATAAAATTTTTCTGGTTGCCAGAAAAGATTTGACGTTGAATGAATATATAGATGATGCAAAAACTCAAGTTTCAAAATATATTGATTGGGACACCCTATCCAATTATTTGGAGTATATCAAAATGGAAGTTGAACAAACCGATAGTTATGGGGTCTTAAAAGATACATTGGATAGTAATGGATATAGTGACACAACATTCTATCTTGCCTTACCACCAGAATTGTTTCCTATAGTCTCAAGTGGTTTGAATCAGTCTGGTCTTGTAAAAAAAGGAGAAGAATCGAAACGAATTGTTTTTGAAAAGCCATTCGGTCAAAATCTAAAAACGGCAGAGGAAATCAACAGAGTATTATGGAAATACTTTGACGAATCGCAAATATATCGTATTGATCATTATCTAGGTAAAGAGATGATTCAAAATATTTTGATTGTCAGATTCGCCAATAAAATTTTTGAAAAAACATGGAATCACAATACTATTAGAAGTATAGTAATTAAAGCTAAAGAAACTGAAGGCATAATGAACAGAGGAAATTACTATGATAAAATAGGTGCATTGAAAGATATGCTGCAATCACACCTTCTGCAAATGGCCGCTCTAATTGGAATGACAAAGCCTTCTAGTTTTAAAAGTGAGGACATAAAGAACGCAAAAGTAAGAATATTCAAGGATTTGGAAATAGATAAAAACAGCGTGGTTTTAGGTCAATACAAAGGTTACCTTGAAGAAAAGCATGTAGCGAAGGAGTCAAAAACGGAAACATTTGTTTTTGCCAAAGCTAATATCAAAAACAATAAATGGAAGAATACGCCGATATATTTCATTACCGGAAAAAAACTAGATGAAAAAAGAAGTGAAATAATTATCAATTTCAATGACGATTCACAACTTCAAGATATGTTTCTTGGCGCTAAGAAGAACAATACCAAACTAATAATCAAAGTTGCACCTGAAGATGGAGTTTTGTTCCAGTTGAATGTTAAACAGCCAGGGTTAAGCGATGACATTATTTCTGGTAATCTAGATTACTGTCACACATGCAATTGGGTTGGCAATACTCCGGAGGCGTATGAGAAATTGCTACTTGATATTATCAGTGACAATAAAACCTTATTCACAAGATGGGATGAGATTGAAGCAATGTGGAAGATAGTTGATGAAATAAATGGAGACAATCTTGAAAGATACATATATAGCAATTATGCTCATCTTCGACAAATGATAAAGGATAGTAAAGGAGTTGACATCGATGATCTATGATGTCTCAATGGCGATCACGCCAGAAATTCAAGTATATAAAAATATGCCTTCAAAAAAGCCTAAGTTTAAAAATATCGCAAATTTTGGTCAAGATGGTTTTTATGAATCGGAAATCACTATGAATTTGCATACTGGAACACATATTGATTACCCGCTTCATATGATTGAGAATGGTAACGATTCAAACCATGAAGTTTTAACTAATATGATATCTGACGTAAAGATATTTGACGTTTCTTATCTAACTGAGTCGATTGATTTGAATTCGATAAGGAAATTTGATATCCAAGAAGGCGATTTTGTATTCTTTAAAACCAAAAACAGCTATTCGGAGGAATTCTTGCCAGATTTCACTTATCTTGGTAGTGATGCGGCTAAGTACTTAAGGGATAAAAGGATAAAAGGTGTTGGTATCGATGGGCTAGGCATTGAACGTTCACAAGCCAATCATCCAACTCATATTGCCTTATTGGATCAAGGAATTCTTATTATAGAGGGTTTAAGGCTCAAAGAAGTAAAGCAAGGAATCTACAAGATGATATGCCTTCCATTGAAAATCATGAATGTGGAAGCTACTCCGGCTAGAATTATATTATTGGACAAAACACAATGAAAAATGTGGTAAGATATTAATGGAGGGAAAAAAATGATAGGAAATATTAATGACCTTTTAGGTTATGAAGTTAAGAGCGATCAAGCAAAAGCTGCACTGATGAAGGTTCTGGTTTCTCCTCAAGAAGGATGGGACGGATATGTCATGAGAGTTTTAGAGGTTGGAGAAGAAGGTTATACTCCTAAGCATAGCCATCCATGGCCACACATCAACTTCATTATTGAAGGAACAGGAGAACTGCTTATTGGAGACGAGGCTAAAAAGGTTACTTCAGGATCGTATGCCTTTGTACCTAATGATACTATTCATCAATTTCGTAACATTGGGAAAGGCACCTTCAAATTTATCTGCATTGTACCTGAATACGGTCACAAAATATAGACAAAAAAACATACCTCGATTGGTATGTTTTTTATATATTAGGTTAGAGCTTTTATTCTTTCTTCTTAGTCAAAATAATTTCGCCTATTGAAATTAAGAAAAATAGAATCATTATACCAAAAAAAGCTAATAAGAAGTAAGTTATACCGAGTTCGTCAATTTCAAAGAACGGATAAATATAGTCACCAGTTATTACTCCATGCAACAGTAAAAACAAAACATACGTGATTGGATATATCATCCATATTATCAAATCTTGCATCTTAAAATTGTAGTCTTTTCTGTAAAAGACCAGAAAAGCGATAGTTAAAATAGGGACTATGTAATGATTTATTATATTACCTAATTGTGCTATTCCTTCCGGATGCCAGGTGCTTTGAAGCATAAAAACGAAAACAATGAAAGTAATAGTAATATATGCTGTGACAGCACCAATAAGTTTTTTAAATAAAGAGTTCTCAGATATTTTTGCGCTAAGCAGAAGAGCGAAATAAAATATCACAAAAATGTTACTTTGGATAGTAAAATACTTGAATGATGCTAACATTGAAACAATTGGAGTATCAGGATTATCTATTCCATTGGAAGCCAAAGTCGCAATTACTCCAATTGTGGCGACGACTGAAAGCATTAATGCTAATCTCTTTTTTAAAGTCATATTTTTCTCCAATTTACTATTTTTCAAATAGGATTTGTACTTATAGAATCTATTATACATTATTACTCGATTATTGGTAAATCATTTGAGTAAATTCAAATAAACCAAATAAAAAGCCGCTTATTTAAGCGGTTTTTAGTTTACCATGGAACATTAGCATACTTAATAAATTCATCATAAAAAGCCTGTAATGCGTTCATCTCCGTATTTGAAAGCGGGTAATCCAAGCTGCTTGCATTGAGTAATAGTTGCTCTTGAGTTCTCATACCGGGTATTATAGTACTAACAGCTTCAAATTCAGATATGAATTTCAGCGCCGGAGCCGTTAATTCTTCAGTATTAAGAATCTTTTTGATTCTCGATATGATTTCAGCTCTTGTTTTTATAGCCTCTTGAGTCCATCTTTCTCTAATGCCGGTAAAAATGGAGTGTTCATCATATTTTCCCGTTAGCCAGCCAGAATCAAGAGGGACCTTAATGATCAAAAATATATTCTTTTCTTTGATTTTCTGAAAGATATATTTTGGTTCCTGATGGATTATATTGAACATGATTTCTATAGTATCGACATTAAGATTATCCAATACAATTTTTGCCTCTTCCAGAGTATCGATAGAGACACCATATTTATGAATTACTCCCTCTTTTTTATACTCTTCAAGTTTTCTGAATAATGATGTTTTTCCTTCTAATATATATCTTTCCGGATTATGAAGTATTACACTATCAAGATAGTTAGTTTGAAGTTTGTGCAAAGAACGCTCTATGGATTTTTTAATCCCTTCTTCAGTGAATTCGTATGCACCATCGGGACCGTGTCCTATTTTGGTGTTGATGAATACGTTTTTTCTAACGCTCTTTAGTGCTTCGCCTAATATCAATTCGCTATTTCCATCTCCATAATTTGGAGCGGTATCAAAGAAGTTGATACCATTCTCATAAGCTTTCTTGACCAAGGCAATCCCTTCATCGAAATCTGGACCATCCCAATTAGATTTGTTTCCTAATTGCCAAGCTCCAAATCCTATCAGACTAACTTTTCCCATTTTATTGAATTCATATCTGTATTTCATAGTTACTCTCCTTAAAAATATTTTATCTTTTTATTAAAATGAATAATGAGATTACAACTTTTTTTTAGATAAAGAACAAGCTTTTACCAAAATTACTCGATTATTGTCAAATGGCCAGATTAGCCAAATATGGCGGTAGATAATCATTCTCTCGGCTAAATTTTCCAAGCCATAGTCTCCCAAGCCATATCCATACTTGGATCTATATTTATCAAGATAATCATCTATGAAATTTGAGTCTGCAACTTTTCCAGATATCGTCTTCCAATCTTCGTCTGTAGTATTGAATTCCAATATGTCACTGAAGACAATTAATCTACCATCTGGATGGATTAAGTTTATAAGGTTGTCATTAAAATCATTAATCAAGGTAGGTAAGAATCCCAAAAATACAGATCTGATTTCCTCGATTGTTTGTGGTGGGAAATTAATGTTTTCCAAGACCTTCAAATTTGCGAGCAGTTGTTGGAAAATTAACTGAGTGTAGATTGGAGATACAATAATCAAGTCGTTATCGACTAATAAGTCATTGTAAAAAGCAGAATTCTTTATTGATTGATGAAATTTAGATATTTCCATAAACAGTGCTTGATGATCAAGCTCGATGCACCTGTTAACAAAATTGTTCCAAAATTCATTTTCGGAAATTCCCAGGTAATCAATCTCGACAAGTTTGAATTGAGCTTGTTCCAGGTCATATTTCTTCACTGCATCTTTCATCGCGTCCAAATCTATATCAGAAAGTGTCAGTCGCCGAACCTTGGGACTTAAGCGTTTGAGATCAATGTCATCAGAATTTCCAACACCAATCAAAGTACATGATTTAATATCGCCAATGTCTGCAATGCTGTCCATAATAAAATCAGTAACTTTATTCCTATAATTTAGCCATTTTTTATAACGATAATATTGA
>CALMFM010000136.1 GCA_937862575.1 uncultured Bacillota bacterium | reverse complement strand
ATAGTTTCTTAATATCCTCGCCATAGTTGCTTAAAGCGTCTTTTTCTCCGGATATGAACATTATTGGCTGATTCTTCTTTCCTAAAGCTATATTTTTCTTGTTGTCCACAAAGCTAATCCATTTGACCATATCATAATTCGCTTGTATAGTAAATGGTTGACCACACATGTTGGAATTGTGATAATACTGCTGGATTTCGGGATCTCTAGTCAACCATTCTTCTTTAAGATTGCCAGATATGATTCCATCTTTTTCCATTTTGATTGGAATGGAATCGATTGCCATCGCTTGAATCAACTTCGATACATATTTTGGACCTTTGAATATTTTTATTATACTAATTACAATATTGCCGGCGATTTTTCTACCGGCGGAAGTAAAGGCGGTGCCGGAAAAAATGGCTTTCTTATAAAACTCAGGAAAATCTAAGACTAATTTTCTGCTTATGAAGCTACCCATAGAATGTCCGAATAGAAATACATTCATCCCTTTATAGTGTTCTTCAATATATTCTTTAACTAATAAAACTGATTCATATGCAAGTATGTCACCATCTTTATCTGCAAAATGGACATAATCAAGATTCTCGGTTGAAAGTCCATGTCCTAAAATATCGGATCCGATGGCTAGATAGCCGTTCTTATTTAGAAATTCTGCGAAAAGACCATATCTTGCGAAATGTTCGGAAGCTCCATGTACAATCTGCACGATGCCTTTTATCTCGCCTTCAGGCTTATAGATATAAACATGAATCGGATTGTTATTGTAATCTTTTAAAATAATTTTTTCCATATTCATCCTCCTAAACTTTATAGGATGATTATATCATTTTTGGTTTAAATTTAAAACACAATTTGTTATAATAAAAAAAGGTGATGCAATTGAAAAAGCACATAATGTCGATCGACCAAGGAACCACATCATCAAGAGTGATCATCTTCAATCATGAAGGTGATATTCTTTCATTTGTAAATAAGGAATTCAGGCAGTATTTTCCAGAGCCTGGATTTGTTCAGCATGACGCTGAAGAAATATGGGATTCAGTGCAATTCTGCATGAAGGAAGCCTTAAAAAAAGCGGGTTTGACTTTAGGTGATATTGAGGCGATAGGAATTACTAATCAAAGAGAAACCACAGTTATGTGGGATTCTGTTACCTCCAAACCGATATGTAAAGCTATAGTCTGGCAATCATCGCAATCCGCTGAGATTTGCGACGAATTGATTCAAGACGGTCATCAAGATTTGTTCAAAAACAAAACCGGTTTATTGATAAAT
>CALMFM010000135.1 GCA_937862575.1 uncultured Bacillota bacterium | reverse complement strand
TACAGGACTTTTAAGCTGCCAGTGTCAATTACACGTTGCTCCAACAACTATGGACCATACCATTTCCCGGAGAAGTTAATTCCTCTTATGATTAGCCGTGCTTTGGCGGATCAACCATTGCCTGTATACGGCAAAGGCGAGAACGTCAGAGATTGGCTTTACGTCAAGGACCACTGTAAAGCAATAGACCTGGTCATGAGAAAAGGTCGTTTGGGTGAAGTCTACAATATTGGTGGTCACAATGAAAAAACAAATCTTGAGGTTGTAAAGACGATTCTTCGAGAGCTGGGTAAGCCAGAAAGTCTTATAACCTATGTTACAGACCGTCCCGGACATGACATGCGTTATGCAATCGATCCAACGAAAATCCATAATGAAGTTGGTTGGTTACCAGAAACCCAATTTGATGAAGGAATAAAAATGACCATTCAGTGGTATTTGGATAACAAAAAGTGGTGGGAAGATATTCTCTCTGGCGAGTATACTCGGTATTTTAAAAAAATGTACGGTGAGAGATTAAACGAGTAAAACGAATTTCAAGGATTTATTTGGGCTGGATAAAGAGGAGAAATATTGAATGAAAGTATTGGTAACTGGAGTCAAAGGGCAGCTCGGATTTGATATTGTCAATGAACTTCAGAACCGAGGACATATAGCTTTCGGCGTTGGTAGACAGGAGATGGATATCACAAATGCTGTAGCTGTTGAAAAGGTGATTACGAAAGCCAATCCTGATGCTGTAATCCATTGTGCTGCCTGGACAGCAGTTGATGCTGCTGAAGATGCTGTAGAGAAATGCCGGTTAGTTAATGTGACCGGCACAGAGAATATTGCTAAAGCATGCAAGGTACAGGATATTAAGATGATATATATCTCCACAGACTATGTATTTGATGGGCAAGGTACTAGACCTTGGCTTCCAGATGATAAACGAAATCCACTTAATGTGTATGGTCAAACCAAATACGAAGGTGAGCTTGCTGTAGAAAACAATTTATCTAAATACTTCATTGTTCGTATCGCATGGGTATTTGGTGTTAATGGGAAGAACTTTGTTAAGACAATGTTGAGTCTCGGTAAAACACATGACCATCTTACAGTTGTAGATGACCAGATAGGTTCTCCAACTTATACTTATGACCTTGCTCGACTTCTTGTTGATATAGTTGGGTCTGATAAATATGGCCGGTATCACGCTACAAATGAAGGCTTTTGTTCATGGTATGAATTTGCATGTGAAATCTTTAGACAGGCAGCAGAGATAAATCCGATCTATAAAAGCATCTCAGTCGATCCTGTAAACAGTAGTGCTTATCCGGCAAAAGCCAAAAGACCATCAAATAGTCGCATGAGCAATGAAAAATTATCTGATAATGGTTTTAGAAGCTTATCTTCATGGCAAGATGCTTTGAGTCGTTATCTGAAAGTAATAGAATTTTAAGAGGGGCGCGTAATGGGACAGATTAAAGTAAGTAAGTGTTCAATTGAAGGACTTTATTTAATTGAGCCCGTTATTCATCGGGATAGTAGGGGTTACTTTATGGAAACCTATAATCAGAAGGACATGCACGAAGCAGGACTTGATATGGTCTTTGTTCAGGAAAACCAATCTATGTCAGTGAAAGGTGTTCTTCGAGGACTTCATTATCAGAAACAGCATCCACAGGGTAAATTAGTGCGTGTAATCAAAGGTTCTGTATTTGATGTTGCGGTTGATTTGCGTTCAGGTAGTGAGACATACGGTTGTTGGTATGGTGTGGAATTG
>CALMFM010000134.1 GCA_937862575.1 uncultured Bacillota bacterium | reverse complement strand
CCCGCTGTTCTAGATAATGAGCCATCCGCAATTATATGAGAACCAAGCAATAGATTCCTATCGTGATTTTTTTTCAAGATCAATGCTCCAGCTCCGGCTCCAAGATTATACATCATCGACATATTCTTGTCGGTGAAGTCGACAAAATCAGAGTTTCGATATCCTCCGACAACCATAACAACATTGACTTCTTCGTCCGCTATCAACATATCTTTGGCCATTTTCATGGCTGAAACGGTTGTGCAACAACGGTTTTGAACATCAATACCCCAGGCATTGGTTGCGCCGATTCGATCTTGTATATATAAAGCTGAAGTAGTAAGAGGATATTCTTTCCATTCCTCTCCAACACAAAGAATTACATCGATATCCAAAGGGTCGATTCCAGTGTTCTTGATGGCGTCAATTGCGGCCAAAGCCCCCATCTCCTGAGTGCCATCATCAACACCAGGCATCCGTTTGGAACGAATACCAAGTTTGTCTTCAACAGCTTCCGGAGTCCAGATCCCTTTTGTTTCGGCACTAATCGCCTTGGCTGTCATCTTCTGTTTTGGAAGATATATACCTGTTCCAACAATTCCTACTGTTGGTTTGCTCATAAAAATCACGTCTTTCCGATTAAATATTTTTATAACCTCATGCCGCCGTCAACTTGAATAGTTTGTCCGGTAATGTAAGATGAATCATCGCTCGCCAAGAACAATGCAACTTTAGCTATTTCTTCTGGTTGTCCAAGTCTTTTTAGCATTGTCATCTGTGCGAATTGATCTAATAAATCCTGAGGAACAGTCTTTAAAATATCCGTCATAGTGTATCCAGGTGCTATGGCATTGACTCTTACAGGTACTCCTTTTCTAGCAAATTCTTTAGCCCAAGTCATCGTAAGTCCGATGATTCCGGCTTTGGTAGCGGCGTAGTTTGCTTGTCCAATATTTCCAAACACACCAACCACGGATGAGATATTGATAATTGAACCGCCACCAGTGGCTTCCATATGCGGACCTATTAATCTAACCATATTGAAAGCGCCTTTAAGATTGACATCCAAAACCAAATTCCATTGGTCGTCAGTCATTTTTCTGGTCATAGAATCACGAGTAATTCCGGCATTATTGACCAATATGTCGATTTTGCCATACTTTTCAACTGTTTCGTCAAAGAATTTCTTGCAGCCATCTACATCTGTTATATTTAAAGGATAATAAGATACATTATCGAATTGATATGTCATTTCTCCCATGTCGCAAGCAATTACTCTTGCGCCTTTGGAAGCTAATGACTTACATATTTCCATTCCGATTCCTTTGGCTCCGCCGGTAACGACGGCTAATCTACCTTTAAGTTTCATTTATTAACTCACTTTCTTTTTATGATGATACTGGTTCCCATACCGCCACCGATACATAGGCTGGCAAGTCCAGTATTCAAATTTCTCTTTATCATTTCATGAATTAAAGTAACGACAATCCTATTGCCTGAAACACCTACAGGATGTCCTAAAGCAATAGCTCCACCATTAACATTTGTTCTTGCAAAGATTTTTTCTTCAGTTAAGTCGTGTTCTTCAGCTAGTTCCTTAACTACTCCGATTGATTGTGAAGCAAAGGCTTCATTCAATTCTATCAAGTCCATCTCCGAAAGTTTCATGTTAGCTTTCTTCAAAACATTGCGAATTGCCGGGACAGGACCTAATCCCATATAATTAGGATCAACTCCGCCTTGTCCAACCTCAACTATTTCCGCAAGTACTGGGAGATTATGTTTTTTTACCATCTCTTCGCTAGCGATGATTACAAATGAAGCTCCATCATTGATACCAGATGAATTTCCCGCTGTCACAGATCCGTCTTTCTTGAAAGCCGGTCTCAATTTAGCTAAAATCTCTGGAGTTGTAGTACGATTTGGATATTCGTCTTTGTCAAAGAATATCGATCCCTTCTTTGATGGTATTTCAATCGGTACGATTTCTGCGTCAAATCTTCCGCTGTCAACGGCATTGATCGCTTTGACTTGAGATTCATAAGCGAATTGATCTTGTGCTTCGCGACTGATACTGTGTTTGTCAACGATATTTTCGGCAGTAATACCCATATGCATCTCACCAAATGCGTCAGTTAATGCATCCTTTATCATATGGTCTTCCATCTGCATGGTTCCCATCTTGTATCCTGAACGAATCTTGCCTGTAACTAAGAAAGGTGCACCTGACATCGATTCGACGCCACCGGCTACTACTAATTGGCTGAATCCCGCTTGGATGCCTACATATGCATTCATGATAGTCTTCATTCCGCTACCACAAACCATATTCAATGAATAGGCTGGAACAGAATCAGGAATCCCTGCTTTAATGGATATCTGTCTTGCAATTCCCTGTCCAATATTGGCAGGAAGAATGTTTCCAACAATCACCTCTGTGATTTCTTCCTTAGGTATATTTGTCTCCTCCAACAACTTTTTTAGAACCTGTGTTCCGATTTCAGCTGGATGGACATCTTTCAACGCACCTAAAAAAGCACCAATCGGGCTTCTTTTGGCTCCGACGATAAAAACTTTTTGTTTCACTTAATTTCCTCCTTGTGAATTTAATACGAAGTTGTATATGAATATTTGTTCATATTTTAATTTCATTTTATTAAATTATCTCTAAAATGTCAAGCGCTTTCATTAAATAAAATTATTTTCATAAATAATATATTTTGCTTGCTAATACTCTCATTATTGAATGAAAATTATGTAAATGGCACATTTAAATGAAAATTGTTTTCATAATTCATAATATGAAGTTAAATTCAGGTGAATAATATTTCAATTTCTCCTTGTATTTTCAAAACATGTGATATAAAATAAACTTGGTGATAAAATGGATAAACATGATTACAGGACCCCGAAAACCAAAGTAGGCGAAAGGTCCTTCAAGAAAATCATCCGTGCCGGAAAAACTTTATTCGCAAAAGATGGTTTCCAAAGCACTTCAATCAATGATATAATTGCCAAATCGAAAGTTGCAGCCGGAACCTTTTATATTTATTTTGACAATAAGCTGGCTCTATACATGTATTTGTTGGATGAATATCGCGTAAACATCAGAAACGCTGCATCGGAAGCGATTCGTGACTGTCACAATCGTCACGAAGCTGAGAAGGCTGGTTTGAGAGCGTTCATCAAATATGTAAAAAAGGATCCGCTAGCATATAAAATAATCTGGGAATCTCTTTTCGTAGATCCTGCGATTTTCAAAGAGTACTACTCTTCATTTGCTAAATCCTATGTCTATCATTTAAAAAAATCAGTGGAAAAAGGAGAGATAAGAGACGATATCGATCTAGAAACCGTCTCCTACATCCTGATGGGTATATCCAACTTCGTCGGTCTACAAATTATTTTCAATGATAAGTCTGACGATGTAGACATCGATTTTGTAGTTGAAGAATCGATGAAACTGCTTGAAGAAGGAATGTTTTGCAAAAAAAAGGGAGCTTGATAGCTCCTTTTTATTATCCTTGACCGATAATGTGGTCGAAACTGCTCATATCCCAAGGCGATTGGAATATCATCTTTTCGATTTCCAATACTGACTTCGGTTCATTGAAATAGTATCCTTGCATGAAACGTATTCCCAAATCATAAATGACTTTGATCATTTCTTCATTCTCGATGCCTTCAGCAACCACAATCTTGGATCTTTCTAACGCTTCCTTGATGACTCTCTTGATTGAAGAAACACCATCTTTATCATCCATAACCAACAACACGTTTTCTCTGGAGAGTTTGATTATGCTGGCATTGATGTTCTTCATATCGTGAATAATCTCGAAATTGTTTCCAAGGTCATCGATAGCGATTCTAAACCCATATTTACGGAATTGCGCTGCGTTTGTCAAAGCGACGACGCTGTTAGTTATGCTATAATAGTCGATTATCTCCAAACAGAAAAGTTCCGGACTTAAACCATATTTTTTTGTAATGTTATAAAACTGATGAGCTAAGCCGTCGACTTCTAGTTGTTTAGGGCTTAAATTGATTGACATGAACAAATCTCCGATTCTTGTTTTTGCACGCCAGTTCTTATATTGGAGAACAATTCTTTCAAATCCCCAAGTCCCAAACCAAGTGATGTCCCCGGTCAATTCCATGACGTTCAGGAATTTGGACGGAGGTAAGATGCCTTTGGTTGGATGCTTCCATCTAAGGAGCGATTCCAAACCGATTATCTTACCGGTTTTTACATCCACAATCGTTTGATAATATAACAAGAATTCATCATTCTGAATTGATTTTTTGACTTCTTGGTAATAATTTACGTTGCTCTGTTCTGTTTCAATCAAATCTTCAGAATACATATGCAAGCGGTTCTTACCGCCTTTCTTAGCCACATATAAAGCGACTTCAGCATTTTTGTACAATTGTTCTGCGCTGATTCCGTCATACGGGAACACCACAACGCCGATTGAAGCGGTAATTGTCTCTTCTACACCTTTATATGGCTCACTTATTAAAGCCATTATTTCCTTACCGATCCGTTCAATGCTTTCGGCATCAATCATACCTGAATAATAGAAAATAAACACATCGGATTCCAAATGTCCGCAAATAGCATCTTTAGTTGCGTATTTTTTTAGTCTTTTATCGATTTCCTGAACAACTTTGTCAATATCTTTTTGCGATCTGTCTACTACTACATGCCTAAAATCATCGATGTTTATGCAATACATCGCAGAAAGATTTCCTTCTTTAGCATTTCTAATCGCATGATCGATCAAACCAAGTACGCCGACTTTCTTGACGGTTTTCTTGTCGAAGACTGTACCTTCTTCTTCTTGAATTACACCGGAATCGATTTGTTCCTGTCTTTCTTTCATCGCATCACGAGCTCTTTTTGTTTCTTGAATCTCGAATGAAATGTTGCGATAAAGCAAAAATAAGACGACTATGGTGACGATGATGATGACGACGGCAACGACGATTTCAAATGCTTCGGCGCCGGTTGCCAATAATCTCATATCAAGCATGATTCACCTCTATTCATTAAGGCTGGCAAAAACGTCAGCTCTTTTTGTTTTTGGAATCTTATAGAATTTGTCCACAAAGGCATATGCTTCATCCAATAATAATGGTTTTGAGAATATATAGCCTTGGAATATGTCAGTTGATATTTCTTTGAGATACTCATATTGTTTCTTGGTTTCGACACCTTCAGCGATAACCTTCATATCCAAATTATGGACAAGATTGACGATAGTACCGATGATTCGATGATCTTTAGTGTTGGCGAAAATACCGTCAACGAATGACTTATCAATCTTTAGATTGTCAAATGCAATTTGACGCAAATATGTAAGTGATGCATAGCCGGTACCGAAATCGTCCAGTGATAATTTGATTCCGATTTTATGAAGGTCCTCGATAGTGTCTTCCAACAAGACGCTGGCATCGATGAACAATGATTCGGTAATTTCCAAAGTCAAATATTGAGGATTGATATCAGTTTCTTTAACAATGTGCTTAACTATGCTAACGAAATCTTTTTGGAGGATTTGAACCGGCGATACATTGACGCTGATAACATACTCTTTGTCATAACGCTTTCGCATTTCGACCTGCGCTATGCAAGCCTGCCTTAAAATCCATGTACCAATCGGGATAATCAGATAAGATTCTTC
>CALMFM010000133.1 GCA_937862575.1 uncultured Bacillota bacterium | reverse complement strand
TAGGCAAGAAACCATAACCAGGTTACTGGAACAACTTCCAAATTGCGATAAGCGGTGAAAAGAATCATGGAGAAAATAAATACATATAACAGAGTAGCCATCAGGCTGATGCCAAAAGACTTTTTCTGAATCACATAGTCTCGTTCATCCACTAGTTCAGTTTTCTTATTGGTCTTAAGCAAGTAATAACCATAACCCATGAATCCCAAGAAGATTATCGCGGAATTGATTGCGAAATGCCAAGAGTTGTCCAGATAACCTTCTGGACCAATAACCACCATATATATGCCTAACATAAGAAGCATTATTCCAAATAGAATGCAAGTAAATCTTGCTCTTCTTAAAGAAACACTCATATTGATCACCTCTATATATATTGTAAAACAATTTATACAAAATGTCAAATATCTTATACATATTATACCAAATGCGAGGAAAAAAATGTACAAAATCGTATCAAAAGAAATCTTGAATGTCGATGTCGAACTCATGACAGTCGAAGCTCCATTTGTAGCCAAAAATGCCAAACCAGGTAATTTCCTGATTGTTCGTGTAGATGAAAACGGTGAACGAATACCGTTGACCATTGTTGAAAATGACGAAACATCAGTAACAATCATCTATCAAAAACTCGGTTATTCAACAACCATGCTCAGCAGAATGGAAGTTGGTGATTCTTTGCATGATGTGGTTGGTCCGTTAGGACAACCAACTCATATCCGTGAGGATGCCAAACGGATACTTGGAATAGCCGGAGGCGTAGGATCAGCACCTTTATTTCCGCAACTCAAAGAGTATGCAAGACGAGGAGCTCATGTAGATCTCGTTATCGGCGGCAGGACCAAGGAACATCTAATCCTGGTTGACAAATACAAACAATTTTGTGAAAACATTTACTATGCTACTGATGATGGTTCATTCGGAACAAAAGGTTTCGTAACCCAAGTAGCTGAAACACTCTATCAAGAGAAAACATACGATTTGTCCATCGTGATCGGACCACTGATTATGATGAAGAACGCATATCTTTTAAACAAGAGATATAACATTGAAACAGACGTTTCTTTGAATCCAATTATGATTGACGGAACAGGCATGTGCGGCAACTGCCGAGTCACTATCAACGGCAAGACCAAATTTGCCTGTGTCGATGGACCTGACTTCCCTGCCGATGGCATCGATTTTGACGAGTTGATGGCTAGACAAGGCTATTACAAAGAGCAGGAAAAACATATATGCAACCTCAGATTGGAGCCGAAGAAATGAGACCTGACAGAACGATAATGCCGGTTCAAGAACCTGATATTAGAAACTGCAATTTCGATGAAGTCGCTTTAGGATTTACCAATGGATTGGCTCAAATAGAAGCCAGTCGTTGTCTCGATTGTAAAAACCCAAGATGTGTACCTGCTTGTCCTGTTAATATCGATATTCCGGGTTTCATCAAAGATATCAAGAACGAAGACATTGAAAAAGCTTATTACACAATAGCGAAATCAAACATACTACCGGCAATTTGCGGACGCGTATGCCCTCAAGAAAAACAATGCGAAGGCGCATGCATTCTTGGCATCAAAGGAGAAAGCGTATCAATAGGTGCTCTGGAGCGTTTCGTTGGAGATTATGCCTTAAAGAACGCTTTGACTATTGACGAAGAGATTATCGACAACAACATCAAGGTAGCTATAGTCGGAAGCGGACCCGCCGGAATCAGTTGTGCCGCTACTTTGAGAAGAAAAGGCTATTCTGTAGATGTGTTTGAAGCTCTTCATGAGTTTGGAGGCGTCTTGAAATACGGTATTCCTGATTTCCGTTTACCAAAAGACATAGTCGATAAGGAAATTGCCAACGCCATTAATCTTGGCGTACGATTCCATAAGAACATAATTATCGGTAAATCAATTACCATAGATCAACTTTTGCATGAAGAAGGTTATAAATCAATCTTTTTAGGAAGTGGAGCCGGATTACCAAAAGCTTTGGGAATTCCTGGGGAAAATCTGACCGGCATCTATTTTGCCAATGAGTTTTTAACCAGAGTCAATCTGATGAAAGCCAATCGTTTTCCTGAAACACCTACTCCTGTTAAAATTGGTGACAATGTAGCCGTTGTTGGTGGCGGAAACGTTGCCATGGATGCCGCGAGAACCGCTAAAAGACTAGGAGCTAATAATGTCTTTATTCTCTATCGCCGCGATATGGAAGCTTTGCCAGCCAGACTTGAAGAAGTTCATCATGCGATTGAAGAAGGAATCGATTTTAGGTTGCTGCTGAATCCGGTCGAATTAATCGGTGAAAATTATAAAGTT
>CALMFM010000132.1 GCA_937862575.1 uncultured Bacillota bacterium | reverse complement strand
GCAAGGCACAATCTGCCTTGTTGTTCATCATATATTCGGTGATGTCTTCTTTTGTCTTGTGTTTGCACCCAAGTATCGAATTGAGTGTTGCTAATTCATTGTATTTTACAATTTGGGGCTCAAGTGTTGAAGCAGCATTATCTTTGTCATAGTGAATTCCGATATTAGGAATAGCGAAGTAATCACTGTATTTTTGTTCAACGTTCTTTTGAAAATCTCCGTCGTTGTCGGTTATTATAACGGCAATCTTCTTCGTAGCTTTCGCAATATCGAGGAAACGCTTGAATGATAAACCTCTGACAGATATCACATCTATGCCATCGTCAATGGGTAGCTTTGCATATGTTTGAAGATAAGCTTTTTGAACGAACAATTCATCCGACGGACCTTCAACCAATATTGCTTTCTTAGCAATAAGCAATCGAAGTGTGTCGTATCCTGGGAGTTTCTTAAAGTATTTCTGTGTGCCTTGTGATAGGTCTTTGAGCAGTAAGATTTGAAGGTCATTGCCAAACAAGATAACCTTACCAAGCCCCAATTTGTTCAACACAAATGTGCTGTGGGTGGTGATGAATAGCTGTTTGCCCTGACATTTTTGACTAACCATGTCGATCAATTTATTCATACTTGAATAGGATAAATGGTTTTCCGGTTCTTCGATGAGTATGACCTGGGTATCATCTGACTTTCGATCTAGAGCCAGCATAGTCTTCAGAATGTTTTGATCCCCTTTCCCGATATACTGGAATGGTACATCGTCCAGATATGAAGTAAGGTTTGCTTCCCAACTCGTTCGCTGTGAAATATCAACAGAAACGGTGAGATCCTTGTCTGAGACTTTGCCTTTTTCGGCTTTGAGTTGATCATTTATCCGCTTCAGCGATTCATCTTCTGAAAACTTTTGTTTGAGTTCTCGATATATCAACGCAAGTTGAGTTCTTTCTTTTGGAGTAAGACTATCGTTGATAATCTCCTGAATGTAGTAATCAGTCCTGTTCTGGAGACGAATGGTCGTTGTATCAATCACAGTGGTGTTTATCGGCAGGCTTCGTTTCGTAATACCGTTGAAAGCTGTCAATTA
>CALMFM010000131.1 GCA_937862575.1 uncultured Bacillota bacterium | reverse complement strand
CATATTCTTCAAAATCATGAGTCACTTCATAGATTTCGGAAACTTCATCCTGACCTTCGACATTAACGGTTATCGTATGGACGATGCTATGTTCTTT
Source organism: uncultured Bacillota bacterium (assembly GCA_937862575.1). Lineage (GTDB taxonomy): Bacteria > Bacillota_I > Bacilli_A > Izemoplasmatales > Hujiaoplasmataceae > 4572-104. The sequence goes on along the minus strand of CALMFM010000131.1, from coordinate 4,953 downwards.
TGTGCCTTTGTGTGACTCCCAATGGAAATTGTATTCCTTGTCTTCTTCTTTGTATCCGTCCAAAGCGTCGATATACTCGGCGCTTAAAACATCAAAGATAAAGATTCCGTTTGGTTTCAAAGAATTGTAGATGTTGGTGAATCCAAACTCCACATCTTCCAAATCGGTAAGGTGGTTGATGACATCCATCGAAGCGATGATGTTATCAAAGAGAAACTCGATGGGATCAAGCATGTCATACATGGCTATTTCCAATTCCACTTCCTCTTCTTTGGCACGGTAGTCAACTATCTGTAACATCTCTTCGGATAGATCGGTCGCTACTACATCATAACCGGCTTTTGCCAATTCTATCGATAAAGTGCCGGTACCGCATCCGATATCGAGTATACTTCCGGTTGATGTATATTGGTTGATCAATTTGATGTATTCCTCATAAACTTCAGGATCAATAAAGGAATCATAAAACGTCGCTAACAGGTCATATTCCATTTTGACCCTCTAAAGAGACTTTCTCTCTTTCAAAAAAGATTTTTTCTATCTGATAAAATTCTCGGTCTTCCCTATGCATCACATGGACAATTATCGAATGCAAATCGAATAGTATCCAACGGCTGGTTTCGGCTCCCTCCATATGGAAGTCAAACCCTGCAGGTAAAGCTTGGCGAACATGATTGATCGCAGCGGAAACCTGTCTTTCGTTTGTGGCACTGGCTATTACCTGAAAATCATAATACGGCGAAAATCCGCGAAAATCGTAGATGACTATGTCTTGAAGTTTAAGATCGTTCAAGGCTTTATATACTGTCTTTAGTAGTTCAGACATTCAATCCCTCCCTTTCTGAAAGGTAATATTTAATAGCTTTTTCAGCTGTTTTGGAGAATTTTTCTCCCTGACTTAAAATGTATTGTTTCTTCTGTATAAGCACTTCCAAAACCGCTTTGTCCAAGCTGTCTTCTGCCAAATCCCTTAGGCTATCAGAGACAAAATCTCTTCCTTCCTCAATGAAGTCGCTAACGAAAATAATCTTCTCTACCAGCGACATTTCTTTCCTTCCAGTGCAATGATATCTTATAGCGTTCAAAATATCTATGTTAGTAATTCCAAACTTTCTTTCAGCGATAAAGGCAGCCATATATGCGTGTCTACATGCGGCAGGTATGTCTTCATCATAAATCATACTTGTAGCAATGTCAAAATCTTCAATTTCTACATTTTTTACTGCATCATGTAAATAAGAAGCCACAATCAAACTTGGAATGTCGGCATGATAAACTGAGCCCAAGCGTATTGCGGCTTTCTTGACATTTTTGATATGGCTCAGTCGAAAAGAATCTTCTTTTAAATTATCTTCGACATAAGCCTCGATTTCAGCAATCAATGCGTCATTTATCATATGATTGCCAATCTTGTATAGACTCCAACCACAAATGGCGCATAAGCTCTAATGCAGAATGGAGCTCTCAAGGTAACAAATCCCAAACCGGAGAAGACGATATCATATTTCTGGTTGTCACGAATTCTGAATTCGTGATACACCCATTTTGGAACATCTTCATCAGGAGAGAACGGCGGACTTAATAACGTATATAGCTTTGTCTTATATAGTTCATCCGCATTTTGAGTCTTTGTTCTATGAATATTTAAAGTATTTGCAAAATAAGTGATAACGCTGATTTTATCTCCAGTTTCGCCAGAGATGATATCAAGTCTTGCCAAACCTCCGAAGAATAATGTCTGTCCTTCATAGAGTTGGAAAATCAACGGTTTTATTTCTTTTTTAGGCACTGTAAGTTTGTAAGACGATCGAGTCAAATAATGCATGTATTGATGTTTGTTTATAACACCAGGAGTATCATAAATTATTGATCCGTCAGTGAGTGGGAAGCCAATTAAGCCGATGGTGGTTTGCGGTGAAGTTGAAACTGTCAGAACATCTGCCGGTTCACCTAAATAGCGTTTTAAAACTTGGTTTACCAATTTGGATTTACCTACATTTGAACAGCCGACGATATATACGTTTCTTTTTCCCTTATATTTATAGATCATATCCATCAATTGATCGAAATTTTCTCCGAATTTGGAGGACACAAGGATTGAAGCCAAGACGGTGAATCCCTGAGCAGCGAGCATCAATTTCAGCCAATTGAGTATTTTCTTAGGTTTTACATTTTTAGGAAGCAGGTCCATCTTATTGCCAACGAGAATAACATCTTCATTACCGGTCAAGGTTTTAATTGCAGGGACAAAGGAACCGGAAAAATCGAAGATGTCGACGATCTTGACGATCAGTGCGTCTTCTTCCTTGATTTTTTCGATGACTTTCAAGTAATCCGTGTTAGATACAGTGTACGGATAAACTTCATTGTAATGGCGGATCCTAAAGCAACGTTGACAAATCATGTTGCTAGGTTTGAACGAGTTCATCATGTTCTCGCTGATATAACCTGGCAATGTGCTGTCGACAGTCTGGATCTTGGCACCGCACCCCTTGCAATAAATTTCCTTCATCTTCTACCTCTTCTCGTCAAGCTTCATTCGGTAATAGAAATCAGGATCAGTCTTTTTTAGTCGACTTAATATCCTTCTTTCCAGATACTTGCTGATTTTGGTGAACCACTTTTCTCCTTTTCTTTTCAATGTGTCGACGACAATAACGTCGAACTCCATTCTTTTGCCGCCTAAGACATCAGTCATGAATTGATCTCCGATAAGACAAACGGTTTTAGGGTCTGGATAATTAGCGTATTTAATAGCTCTTTTGAATCCTAATTTATACGGTTTTCTAGCACTGTATACATAGCGAACCCCAACTTGTTTGGCGAATGCTTTGACTCTTCCTTTTTGATTGTTGGAAATTATGTAGACATCAAATCCTATTTCTTTTAGTAAGTCAAAGAAACCAAAGATGTTCTCAGATGGTTCAGTTTCGTCATATGGAATCAAAGTGTTGTCGAGATCCAACATGATAATACGGATGTTTTCAGCCCATAATTTTCTAAAATCGACGTCATAAACGGTTTTTTTATAATCATCGGGATAAAAATATTTTTTCTTAAATAGCAATTCAATCATATTTTCCCTCCGAATACTAACTTTATTATACCTAATATATTAGTAAATGTCTATTTTTTTTTCTTGTGGAACCGGTTATTTTTTAAACAAAAAAACACTAAATTTTTATACAATAGTGTTTTTCATTTTCGAAAATTGGTTCTATTTGTTTATTCTTCTTGGCTTGATTAGACATTCTGGTCCGAAGCCGATCAAATCTCTTCTTCCGGATTTTATCAACGCCTCATAAACAAGATTGTAATTCTTAGGATTTCGATACTGAATCAAAGCTCTCTGTAAGGCTTTATCGTGCCTGTTTTTAGCCACAAATACCGGTGTCATGTTTCTTGGGTCCAATTCAGTATAATACATTGTAGTGGCTAATGTCAAAGGAGTAGGATAAAAGTCTTGAACCTGTTCAGGATTGTAGTTCATATCCCTGATGTATTCCGCCAAGATAACTGCGTCTTTCAAAGTTGATCCTGGATGGGAACTCATCAGATAAGGAACCAAAAATTGGTTCTTATCAAATTTTTTATTCAACTCGTAATATTTCGCCACGAATTTGTCGTATAGTTCTCTTCTTGGTTTACCCATCATCTTGAGAACATTAGGTGAGACATGTTCGGGAGCTACCTTGAGTTGACCGGAAATATGGTGTTTTACAAGGTCTTCAAAGAATTCCTGATTCTTGTCATACATTAGATAATCGTAACGGATTCCCGAGCGGATAAATACCTTCTTGACACCATCAAGTTCTCTCAGTGTTCTTAACACGTCAAGATAATCTTCATGAGTCACTTCCAGATTCTTACAGGTCTCATAACCTATGCAGGCTTTGTTCGGACACACGCCATGCTTAACTTGCTTCTCGCAGGCTTTTCTATAGAAATTGGCAGTTGGCCCGCCGACATCGTGGATATATCCTTTGAAATCTTTATCTTTAATCATTATTTCGGCTTCGCGTACAATCGATTCTTTGGATCTTGATTGCATCACTCTTCCTTGATGACTAGTTAGAGCGCAGAAACTACAACCTCCGAAACAACCGCGGTTTGCGGTTATGGAGAACTTGATTTCGTCCATTGCGGAGATGTGACCCTGCTTTTCCAATAATGGATGAGGTCCTCTCATATATGGCAAATCATAGATTTCATCCATTTCAAACTCGGTCAAAGGTCGCATCGGAGCGTTTTGAAGAACATAAGTGTCACCATATGTTTCAACCAAAGTTTTAGCGATAATGGAATCGGAGTTTTTGTATTGAATCATGAAAGATTCGGCATATGCTTGTTTGTCTTTGGAAATGGTTGCGAAGTTGGGTAGGAAGATACTTCCTTCCGGCACAAAGTTACGATCTTTGGTTTTAACTACTGTTCCAGCTACATAGGTAAGATATTGTAAATCAAATCCCGACTCCAAGGCTTCAGCTATTTCCACTATAGCCAATTCGCCCATACCATAAACCAAGATATCAGCGTCTGCGTCAAGTAAAATGCTTCGATGTACCGAGTCACTCCAATAATCATAATGCCCAAGTCTTCTTAAAGAACTCTCCACGCCTCCAAGTATGATATTCCCTTTTGGATCTACTTTTCTAACAATTTCTGAATATCTTATGACCGCCCTATCCGGTCTTTTACCCATGAATCCCCCGGGGGTGTAATAATCCTTGGTTCGTTTTCTCAAGGCAACGGTATAATGATTGACCATCGAATCGATATTGCCGGAACTTATCAACCAACCTAGGCGCGGTGTACCAAACTCTAGGAAGGATTCTGGTTTATTTATATCCGGTTGGCTAAGAATACAGATGGTAAAACCATGTCTTTCCAGAATACGTGTGATTATTGCAACGCCGAAAGACGGGTGGTCGCAATAAGCGTCACCGCTGACAA
>CALMFM010000130.1 GCA_937862575.1 uncultured Bacillota bacterium | reverse complement strand
ACAAAGATCGAGCCGAAAAATGTATAGTTGGCAAAGACCGAGTTGGTCACATTCCAGGCGATGCCCCACGGCAGCCCTCGAAGTTTCTCAACGTTCGTAGGACCTTGGCTGGTATTCGCTTCTCCGGTGCTTTCTACCTGGGCCTGCTCATTGTTTCTCTTGATAGCCATCAGGTTGATTATACGGACTTTTGCGATTTAAGCCAAGTTGGCATTACCAACCTGATATTCTACTGAGCAGGATTTGTCCCAATAATTCCTGGATATTCCACATTGTCCATGTATTTTACCAAATCATAATAGACATCAGTATTTAAAGTATTTGAAGCCAATATTAGGTTCTTGCCAGCTAATACGCCCAAGACAAATCGATCTTCGATTTCGGAGGATAGAATTAATGTAATACCCTTGTTTCTCTTGGATATTCCCAGGATCAAACCATATCTTATCTCGTCACCGGATAGATATTGTTCATATTTCAAAAGAAACTCACTTGAATTTTCATATATTTTTATCATTTTTTTACTCCCGCTAATTATAATACACATATCTTTAAGCTATGCAATTTTAGATGTGTGAAATGTTTTAATAATTTAAATTTTTGCTAACTGAAAGGAGTTAATTAATTTTGATATGTTTCCATCTAACCAGCCTTGAATTCTTTGTAATCTCAGCTTTGTTACATTGCCTGAATGTAATATCATTTGGAAAAGTTCATGTTGTATTTGGTAGATAGTGAGCCTTTGGTCTAAATTAGGTATAATATATATTGCTTGATACGATTTGATTACTTGCTTAATCAATAAAGGGAAATTGTGCCCATCTTCCATTGGATATTCACTCCAATGAAACAAGTGCGTTAATTCAAAGTCCCGTTCACCAAACTGTGCGCATTCCCAATCGATGATTCCAGAAAGATGATTTTGATTGATAATAATGTTCTTTGGATGTAAATCGTTATGCAGTAAGACTGGTCCTGTTTGAAAATCCAAAGCGTCTATGTGATCATACACATATTGTATAGCCTTCTCTAGGAATGCCTTGATATTATCTTCATACTTAAATTGAAATAGATTTTCCTTAATCCAATCAGTGTATTTGATATGTCCACTTTTCCAGGAACCTTTATATCGAGGTATCACAGGTATATAGTGTCCAATGTCGTAATATGAATCTTTAATATTGTGAAGTTGTTGAAGATAGTGACCTAAATGGTTTCCGACATTGAATTGTTCCGATTCATCCAAATTTTGTATCATTTGATAAAGCTCATTCCCTTTGATGTAATCCATGATTGTAATGTATGTGTTGTAGGAATTTATATTAAAGTATCCCGATAGTAAAATATGAGGAGTTGAAGAGTAATTTGCCAATATTGTCAGAATTTTCTCTTCTGGCAAAGGTTTTTCTGAAAGTCGTACCAAGTAATCAAAATTAACTATATAATCTATGGAAGTTTGAGATTCTTTATAAAGTGATATTGATGTTATGGAAATATTTTGACTTTCTATAAACAACGAAAGTTCGGAAATGCTTATCTTGTTAGTCTTCATATAATTACCATTTCTATTCTATTATTATGTATTAATCCAGATACTTAGTTACTAATTATAAAGCTTTATATGCTTTTTTTATAGAAAGTTCATATTTCTTGTTTCTTTAAAAACTTTCGAATAATATGTAGCGTTTTTTCCGGTTGATCAAAAAAAGGATAATGTCCTGCATCTTTTATGATATGTAACTCAGAACCTTTAATCTTATCAGAAATACTTTGTGAAATTTTGGGGTCACATATATAATCTTTATCAGCCGTGATAACTAGTACTTTGTTGGTTACCAAATGAAGTTGATTTGTTAGATCAAATCCCCCATAATTGTTTGTCGCCATCAAATTTAGAATATATCCGTCAATATGAGCTTTTTGATAAAACGGCATGAATTCCTCGATTGAGTTATTTGATATAGGAAAATATAACGGGAATTTCGATTTCACTAACTCTCTTATAAATATATCAAGATCTTCAAGACTTTGATTCGATGATTGGAATATGATTTGTGCCTGGGTTGTTTCTTTCATCATCTTATCAACTATTTCTGAATTAAGATGCTTTAAGCAATCTTGTTGGTATTCAGCTAACCCTTCTGTACTGATGGATCCGTTCATAAGGATTGTCAAGGCATGCTCATTAGGAAAATTCACTGCATGTTGCAATGCTACAAACGCCCCAAATGAATGCCCCAAAACTGCGTATTTTTTATAGCCTAATTCTTTTGCCAATTCCGTTACGTCTTTTGCCATATCTTTAACGGTTAAAGAGTTATTATCTACTCTTTCCGATTTACCATGTCCTCGTAAATCCACATATAATAAACAAAACTCATCCATCAAAGGATCGAATTTGTATCCAAGACTGATATGATCCATCCCAGGTCCGCCATGTAGAATGAAAATTGGAAATCCGTTTCCCTTTTTAATAATGTGTATTTTTGTATCTCTCACTTGGACAAACATTGTTTTTTGCATTTTAATCTCCTTGTATTATCTCAATAGTCTTTTTGGTCTAAGAGTCTATGTATTTTCATTGTCTCTTTCTAAAGGCTTTAGGTTCTTTTCGAAGCGTTTTACCAAATCTTGGAACCTATTGATGCGGGTTTCTTCTCTTTTAGCAGAAAGATAAAACCCGGTATAAGTTTTTTGTACTGAATGTGACATATTAGAAAAATTTTTATAAGCAAGTGGATATTTTTTTAGCATATTTAAAAAACTGTTAACATCTTCATCTTCTATCTTTTCGTTTTTAATTATCCAGGTTCCATCTCGCTTGGCATTTTCAATAGCCTGAAAGCCTGCTTGAGTCATTTTCCCTTCCTGAATTAGTTTTTCTACGAGATTACGATTTCTTTCGGACCAGTTGCTTTTCTTTAAACGCTTTTTGAAGTATTTAATGTATGTAAATGTATCTATAGTTTTTATTTGACCATCTATCCATCCAAAACATAGTGCTTCTTCAAGTGCTTCATCAGGTGATAATG
>CALMFM010000129.1 GCA_937862575.1 uncultured Bacillota bacterium | reverse complement strand
AAAAAAAGGCTCAGAAAAATGAGCCTTATTTTACCTGTTAAGCGGCTTCGTATACCAAGAATCCATCAATATAGATTTCTGTGTAATCATCGGAGATAACTACATCTCCTCCAGAAACCTCAAAAACGTCAGTACTTGAAGTAATAACGGTTCCGTTAGCGTCTTCTTCCAATACTACATTTTCAGAAATATAATCATTGTTGTACAGGTCATCCATTGAGAAAGCTGTCTCGCTGTCATTTTCAACGATGTATAATTCTGATGCTGAAATAATAGCTGCCCACTCTGCTTCAGCTGCTCTTTGTCTTTGGGCATTGATTGTGTTACCAATTGTAGGAACAGCAATAGCTGCTATGATACCAAGAATAACCAATACGGCGATTAATTCGATAAGAGTAAGACCATTTCTGTTTTTTAGTGTTCTAATCATCTTGTGATACCTCCTTATTTTTCATATTTTGATTATATTATATATTTAAACAAATATCAACACAAGCCCAAAAAATAGTGCTATATTTGTTGTCCAAGAGATAGCATCGGAAGCATAATCGAAAGTAAAAGAACGCCTACAATCGCATATACAAAAATAAGTAAAACTGGTTGAATTGCATTCTTTAACTTCTCAATCTTTATTACAGAGATGTCATTATAATATTCGGCCAAATTGACCATTAATGTTGGGATATCCCCAATCGTTTCTCCTGTGCTTATCATTTTAGACATTACAGGATCAATAAAATCGCTCTCCTGAAAAGACTGTGCAAATGGTTTTCCGTCTTGGATGTTATCGAGAGTTTTTTGAATCAATTCTTGATAAATTGCATTGTTTAGCAAGCCCTTGATTGTCGCTAGTGATAATAAGGAATTAACTCCACTTGACATCATCTGAGCTAATGAATTGGCAATCATTATTTGATTGTATATTTCAATTAATTTGCCGAACAAAGGAGACTTCAACAACAATATCGTTATGGCACGATGGAAATTTTTCTCATATTTATACAATAAGTAAAATGATGTTATAAACAATATTACTATAATCAGAATTAATAGACTGTTTTTTCCGAAAAACTCACTAACATTGATAAAAAATACTGTAATACCCGGTAATTGAGCATTATTTATTGAATTAAAAAGCGCGGTAATGCTTGGAAATACAAATAGGAACATGCCGATAGCAATCAAAATCACTACAGCGAGATAAATTAACGGAGTTCGAACTGCGCCTTTGATGCTATTTGTCAACTTCAATTGTTTCTCAAAGTAGTCTGCCATCCTCAATATCGTTTCAGGAAGCTTTCCGGACAGTTCACCAATCTCAATCATCTGCACAAGCATTTTAGGAAATTCCCGAGGATGTTCGGCCATTGATTTGGATAAGGTGATGCCATTATAAACGCTTTGGTTTAATTCGAAAAACAATCTTCTTTGATGACGATTATCTTGCTGAAGAGCTAACAGCTCAAGAGAACTTACGATATCAATTCCCGCTTTTAATAAAGCGCCTAATTGCTTAAGAAAAAATACCAATGCTCTTCTAGGTAAAACGCTGTCCAAGACAATCTGGTTTAGTTTAGTTATGAAGTTGGTTTTGTCGGCGATAGATTTGACTCTAAGATTTTTAGATTCAAGATATTTGATGCAAGTATATTTATTTACAGTTTCAAAGTATCCTTTCACTTTTTTTCCGTTAGGATCTATCGCTTCGTAGTAGAAATTGCGTAGTTGCATGTCAATCTCCTATTCATTAGCTACTTTTAATACTTCTTCAAGTGTGGTATCACCATTTTTGACCGCAGCCAGACCGGCTTTAAGCAAAGGAATCATACCTTCTTTCAAAGCTTGTTCTTCCACAACCGATATTTGAGCGTTTTGAGATATTAGATTTTCTAAATCTTTTGTTACAGGTAAAACCTCAAACAATCCCATTCTGCCAGTATAACCTTTAAAATTACATGCTGGGCATCCTTTGGCTCTTTTGACTTTTTTGATTTCGATTCCATTGTTTTCGAAAATCTCTTTTTCATTGTCGTTAGGATTCTCTTCATAACTGCATTCTGGACATAACTTTCTTACTAGTCTTTGAGAGATTATTCCTGAAAGAGAAGAGGCAAGAAGGTAAGGTTCAATTTCCATATCAAGAAGGCGAGTTAATGTTTTGAGTGCGCTATTTGTATGGATGGTAGATAATACCAGATGTCCCGTTAATGAAGCACGAATAGATATTTCTGCAGTTTCTTTATCTCTTATTTCGCCAATCATAATTATATTCGGATCCTGTCTTAAAATCGATCTTAATGCATTCGCAAAAGTCAAATTGACTTCAGAGTGAACTTGTACTTGATTGATGCCAGTCATTTTGATTTCTACAGGGTCTTCAACGGTTACGATATTGACATCTGGATTATTAAGTTCATGAAGAAATGAATATAAGGTAGAAGTCTTTCCGGACCCCGTTGGTCCGCTAACTAAGATAATCCCATTAGGTTTAGCAATCATTTTCCGGATTGATTTTTCGTCTTTTTGATTCAAACCGAGACTACTGATGCTTATTTTTGTTCCAGAAATATCTAAAATTCTCATAACTACTTTTTCTCCACGAACTGTAGGTAAAGTAGAGATTCTTAAATCGAATTTTTTGTTTTGAACTGATGTTTGAATACGGCCATCTTGAGGAAGTCTTGTCTCTGTTATATCCATCTGTGCCATGACTTTGATTCTGTTGACCATCTGCTTGTGAATATCTGAAGGTAATTCTCGAACTGTGTCTAAAACACCATCGATTCGATAACGAATGATGGTTTTACCATCAAGAGGATCGATATGAATATCACTAGCTCTTTGGAATACGGCCGATGTCAAGATTTGATTGACCAACTTGACCATTGGCGTTTCTTCAGCCATCTCAATAACATTTTTGTCTATTTCTTCATTGACACCCAAAGCTTCAAGCGTCTTAGAGAAGCTATAATACTTTTCTATTTGAGTCAAGATGTCATTTTTTGGAGCTGAGTAAGCTTTAGGTTGATAACCGGTCAGCATTCTCAACTCTTCTCCAACCGAAAAGTCCAAAGGGTCATTGGTTGCGTATAGCAATTTGGTTCCTTCTACTTTTAAAGGATTGATTTCGTGTCTACGACAAAAATCCTCGGTTATAAGATTAATTGCTATTTGTTGAATTTCATAATTGTGAAGGGATACTCTTTTCACTCCGGTAGAAGTTTCAAGCGCTTTTAGAATCTGCATCTCGGTTGCAATCTTGAGTCTAATCAAGGTCTCACCAAGCTTCTCGTCGTCTTTTTTGTTATCGAGGGCTCTTTCAAGCTGCGTATCGGTAATAATTTTTTCTTTTAATAATATATCTCCAATTCTTTTCAAAGCCATCTCATTCACCTACTTCTCTACGATATTTTCTTGATATATCTCTATCGTAGGATAATAGATTTCCCGATAGATTATTTCTGTTAAAACAGTTGAATCAGGGAGCGTAATTGTTCTTGTATAACAGACAATTTTTCCATCTAGACCTTCTTGAACCAAGAGGTGGAAAATGGTTTCTTCAGCAGTGTCAATTATAATGATTCCTTCAGTGGTTTCATCAAGATCTGGATTTTCATAATATTCAATGATTTTTGGTATAACCGTTTCATCTAACTTAGTTATAGAATAATCAGCGACGAATGGATATCCAACAAGTCGCAACTCGATAGAGGTTGAACTGGTTTGCTCAATTTCAACCGTGTAATTAAGATCTAAGTCATTGAAGAAAGTGAAATCATATTGATTTGTCTTTAAAATCATCACATTCATTCCTTCTTCAGCCCAGATTGGAAGAATCCCGTTCTGAGAAAATACAAATCCCGTAAAAGGAGTTTCAGAAGTTATTTTTTGGATTCCGGATGCAATAATACTAAGTTGATTATTGGAAAATTCATATTCGCCTAATTTTTCAAGAATAGAGAAACGAGAATTACCATCTATTTGAATTACTGAAAGGGTATCTATAATATTATTTACATCTTCTGATGACAAAGAAGTAATAGTGACTGAATCGATTACGGTCATATCTAAATCATTATTTGAGAAAAACGACTCCAATCGATAATGTTTTAGAATGTTCATATAACCCATGTCTTTGATAATCTCTTCAGTAAAAGCGTCCATATCGATTTCAGACATTATATACTCTGAAAAGACCAACTCTAGTTCATTTTCTATTGTTAATTTGCTGATATCACTTAAAGTAAATATGACCGAGTTTTCTTGTCCATCACCGATTCCGTCTATTGTGTCTTGAATCTGTAAAGCAAATAAGTCAAGATCAATTTCATATTCATATCCCTGATAACTTACTGTGAAAATTGCATCTGACCGCCATTCATTAACTTCGCTTGTAATTATAGCCGGATATTGAGATGTTTCATAATTAGAAATAGCAATGGTTCCAACCATTGTATTTCCAGATGTTCCGAAATAACCCATAGTATTAAAAATAATATAGGCAAATACGATTGATAAGCCGAAAAATATACTCGACAGAATAATGAAGATGTTCTTTTTAAGGAATAGGAAGACGTTTTTCAATGAAATCACCTCTATAAAATATATTATATCAAAATATATTGCGTAAACAAATAGATATCGGGGAAATGACCATTTAGCCTAAAAAATGCAGGTTTAATTGAAATAAAGACCATTTCTATATTATAATGATATTGAACATATGTTTCGGAGGGGTATGATGCGGTTATTGAATAAAAAAGGAATAAGCTTGATTGAAGCGGTTGCATCTATTGTAATCATTACTTTTGTCATGGCGGCCGCATTGACAATCATCGTCAACGTCAGAAACCAAACACTGGCTGCTAACGAGAAAATAAACGCTATCGAAGTTGCTACAATGATAAGAGACGATATATATGAACAAGTGACTTATGCGGAACTCGTAAGTTGGTTAGATACAGATAAGATTATTAACTCTAACAATTGTGCCGGTTCGTCTACTCCTTTTTCTTGCACTATATTGTCTTATGATTTAGATGGGAAAGAATATACCGGATTAATTACGATAACTTTTTACAAACCCGATGCCGAAGATTTGAGTTATGGAGTAATCAACTTTAAAGTTACTGTGAATTATTATTCAACGAGAACAATAGAATTGGTAGGTATGGTATATGAATAAAAAAGGCATATCTCTATTCGAGTTGATAGGCGCTTTGGTTATTTTCAGCATCGTAGTTACCCTAACCGCTATGATTATCAATTTTTATGTTCAAGCGAACAATAGAATAACATTGAATTCTCAAGCAAATTATGAAGGGAATCTCGTTGTAAGGAGACTTGATGACTATTTTAGAGATCTTTCACCTACAACTTTTGGAACTTGCCCCGGGGTTGGTTGCTACACTTTCTCTCAAGAGTTTACATATGAATTGAATCCCGCTACACAAGAGGTGGAATTAGTAGTTCATTCCATACCGGTATCTTTGAATGTTCAGGTCAATGCAGGAAACTTATATATTGGTGGTATAGCATATGATTTCAATCTGTTTTCTTTGAATACCGGAAGTAGTATTTCTGTGACTCAAAGCGCCGGAGTGAATAGCGTTGACATAAACTTAATTTTAGAAGCCGATGATGGAACTCTATTCGAGTTTTTATTTAGTTACACATTTGAAGAGTTGGTGATACCTGATGCGTAAGATAATGAATTGTCAAGGCATGGCCTTGCCGGTTGTTTTGGGAATAGTCATATTTTTGATTGCATCAGTAATGGTAATGTTATCGTTTGTAATATATCAATCAACTCTGATAGAAGCAGATTTTGAATATAAAGAAGATTATATAAACGCAGCTACTGAAATAGAAGCAACATTGGATATATTAGTAGAAAATGAAGACTTTTCTTCCGGATATTTGGCTGGAGTTTCAACATATATGGGTGTAGACATTTCAACATATAGCGAAAACACTTGGATGATATCCAAGACGTTGGAAAACGGAAGATTAGTGAGAAGTTATCTGTCTTCACTTGGAGAATCAACATCTCTGACCTTAATGGATAATCTCTTTGCCTATGATGGGTTGGAATCTAATTTTACTTTGAACCCTGTTATAACTCCTGCAGCAATGTTAGATGCTCATTTAAAACAGTTTTTTACGAACACGTTTCCTTCGATTAATTATACTGGGGGATTTGCATCAATAGCATCAATATTCACTTATATCGATAGTCTTACTGCTTCGCACACATCATATTTGAAAGTAAGCCCGACAGTTCTAACAAGTCAATCAAATCCAACCGTTACCGGTCATTGGTACGTTGATGGTAATGTGACTATAGGCGATAATAAAAACTTGACTATTCCAGCTGGTTATCTCTTATTCATCAACGGATCCCTTACCATGAAAAAGAGTAGCACGATATCTGGAAATTTAGTGGTTAGCGGCAATGTCAGCATTGCGGCAAAAAAGACTTACCCAACATTATCTTGCACAATATATACTTCCGGATTTTTTGCCACAAATGATTACGCTAATCTTGGCACCGCTTTAAGGCCAACGTTTGTTATATCAGAAAGAGAAATAACTTTCAATAAAACAGCGATTGGGTATGGATTCTTTCTTGGAACGAGGTTTTCTGTTGACCAAAGAGGTACAAACATCAATATAATTGGCGGCGCATATGCCCCGGTATACGCTTTTCTAGATAGTAACGAAATACAACCATTTACAGGGCTGGATGTAAACAAATTATATAGTTACGCAATACCTTCCGAATTATCAGGCACAGGTGGGTCATCGGGAACCACTTATCTTTATACAAAACCAACTTATTAATACCGGCAAATGTCGGTATTTTTTTTGTAAAAAAGTTTGAGAAAGTGATGAATTTATCGCACATAAGAATGTTAAAATGAGGCGTTATATGGTATAATATTAATAGGTGATAAAGTGGCAAAAGGCATCTTTGAAAACCTGAATAATCGTCAGATTGAAGCCGTCAAAATGGTCGATGGACCAATAATGGCAGTCGCTGGCGCTGGGTCTGGAAAGACGAGGGTTTTGACAAACAGAATTGCATACTTGGTAGGCGAAATAGGTATATCACCAAGCAACATTTTGGCTATCACTTTCACTAACAGAGCGGCTGAAGAGATGAGAAGCCGCGTTTTCAATTTGATTGACTTGCCAGTAAGTGGTATTTGGATTTCAACTTTTCATGCAATGGGAGCCAAGATTCTTCGAAACGATATTCACAATTTGGATTATGACAAGGATTTTCAGATTGTAGATGATGAAGACTCATCAATTATAGTTAAGAATATGATGAAGGAACTGAATTATGATCTGAAGTTGTATTATCCAAAAATCATTGACAAACTGATTCAAAAAGTAAAAGGCGGCCAATTAAAAGCAGAATTCTTGGAAGAGCCAATCAAGTCAGTGATTGAGCAAGTTTATCCTAGATATAATAACTATCTCAAAGAAAACAATCTAGTCGATTTCCAAGACTTGTTGGTTTTGATGCTCAAACTTTTCAATAAGTTCCCGGAAGTGTTGGAAAAGTATCAAAAAATGTTTCAATACATTTTAGTAGATGAATTTCAAGACACCAACGACCTTCAATATGACATAGTCAGATTGTTGGCGAAGAAACATCATAACCTTTTTATTGTAGGAGATGAAGATCAAAGCATTTATGCTTTTAGAGGATCCAATATCGACAACATCAGGAAATTCATGTATGATTTTCCGGAATATAAGAAGGTGGTTCTTGACCAAAACTACAGGTCAAAAGACAATATTCTAAAAGCTGCTAACTCTGTTATTCAATATAACAAAAACAGGATACCGAAAGACCTTTTTTCAACTCTTGGAGAAGGCGAGAGAATAGTACATTATAAAGCCGGAACAGATGAAGAGGAGGCTTATTTTGTCTATGATAAAATTAGAATGCTTTTGGCTGAAGGTTATGAGAAAAAAGATATAGCTGTATTATATAGAAACAATTCCATGAGCCGAAGATTTGAAGATGTTTTCTTGAAATACAATATGCCTCATAAGGTTATAGGCAACATATCTTTCTACAAAAGGAAAGAAATCAAAGATGTAATCGCATATTTACATTTGATTATCAATAAGGGTGATGATTACGCCTTCTCAAGGATCTGCAATCTACCCAAGCGCGGATTAGGAGACGTAACCTATAGCAAATTAGAGAATTTGGCTAGAGAGAGCAATCTGAAGATGATGGACCTTATCGATGAAGATATGCCCTATGTGAATAAGAAAACTAAAGAAGCTTTGATAAAATTAAAAAATGATATCGTTGAACTACAAACAAATATAGAAAATAGAACTCTATTAGCAACATATGATCTTCTTTTGGAAAAATCAGGATACAAAGCAATGCTGGAAGACGCCGATTTGATTGGTGAAAAGGCATTTGAAGCAGAAAGACGTCTGGATAATATCAACGAATTCAAGACGATAATCATCGAAAAAATTAAAGATTATGACGTCAACTTTAACAATTATGAGATTTTGGCTTTGATGCTAAATGATTTAGCGTTGCGTGAAGAAGCTGAAGATGCAATGGATCAATCAGATTATATTTCCTTGATGACTGTCCATTCAGCCAAGGGGTTGGAATACAAAGTGGTGTTCATCACATGTTTGGAACAATCTCTATTTCCATCTAGCCAGAGCCTTCAGGAACGAGACAATGTGGAAGAGGAAAGAAGGCTATTTTATGTAGCGTTGACCAGAGCAAAAGATTTGGTTTATCTTACCAATTGCAAGTCAAGATTTATGTATGGCCACGCCATGGAGAATCTGGATTCTCAATTCATTGACGAGATTGATTCGGATCTATTAGATAAAAAAGGTATGTATAAACCTAAAAATATCGTTATAGAAAAGCCATATCACAGAGAATCAGAAATTGATTATCACAAGAAAATTTATGATTTTGTCGAAATTAAACATGATGTGACGCTTGGAGACAAAATATTGCATAAGACATTTGGAAAAGGTGTTGTAGTAAGTGTTGCGGACGATAGGATTACCGTAGCGTTTAAAAGTCCGACGGGCATAAAAATATTGTTGAAAGATCACCCTAGTTTTGAGGTGTTGGGTTCCGAAAATGAATGATAAATTAAGAATCGAAGAACTTACACAAATTCTAAATAAAGCAAATTATGAGTATTATGTTCTGAATAATCCGACAATGAGCGATTATGATTTTGATCAACTATTAAAAGAACTTGTGGAACTAGAAGAAAAGCATCCCGACTTGATTGCCAAAGATTCTCCTACTCAAAGAGTCGGCGGAGACATCAGTTCTAAATTCACCAAGGTCACTCATGACAAACCAATGTTGTCCCTAGGCAACTTGTTCAGTGAAGAAGATGTTCTCGACTTTGATTCTAAAATCGATAAAGTCGTATCAAACTACACCTATACAGCAGATTTAAAGATTGATGGATTGTCCGTCTCTTTAAAATATAAAAATGGATATTTAGAACAAGCCGCCACCAGAGGAGACGGCGTTATAGGCGAAGATATAACTGAAAATGTAAAAACCATCAGATCGGTTCCTTTGAAGATTTCTTGTTTGGATGATTTGGAAGTGAGGGGAGAAATATTTATTTCAAAAGATAGTTTTGAAAAAATAAACCATCAAAGAGCTCAACAAGAGCTTGAACTATTTAAGAACCCTCGCAATGCCGCAGCCGGAACTATAAGACAACTTGACCCTAAAATTGTGTCTGAACGTAAATTGGACGCTTTCATGCACTATGTGATTGGCGGAAAGAACTTAAAGAATCATTATGAATCACTGATGTTTTTAAAGGATTTAGGTTTCAAAGTTAATGATAAAACCAAGAATTGTCAGAATATAAAAGAAGTATTAAATTATATAACTGATGTTGAAAAATATCGTTTCGATTTACCATATGAAATAGACGGGGTCGTTATCAAAGTTAACGAATTCGATTTATACGATGAGATTGGATACACTTCTAAATATCCAAAGTGGGCGACAGCTTTCAAATTTAAAGCCTTGGAAGTGGAAACGGTTTTGAATTCGATAACGTTCCAAATAGGCAGAACCGGTGTAGTAAAACCGGTAGCCGAGTTGGATCCCGTTATGATATCGGGGTCTTTAGTTTCAAGAGCGACTCTTCATAACGAAGATTTCTGCAAAGACAGAGATTTGCATATCAAAGATCATGTGATCGTCCGGAAAGCAGGAGAGATTATTCCCGAAGTATTAAGAGTCATCGCAGAGAAAAGAACCGGCGAAGAACAAGCTTTCAAGATGATAGAAAACTGTCCTAAGTGCGGATCTGTTTTGGTAAGAAACCAAGGAGAAGCAGATTACTATTGTATAAATCCTCATTGTGAAGCCAAGCGTTTGGAAGGAATAATCCACTTTGCATCTCGTGACGCATACAACATCGATGGATTGGGGGAAAGCATTTTAACTGAATTGTATAACGAAGGTTATGTTTCTGATATTGCTGATATATTTGAATTGAAAGATAGATATCAAGAACTGATAGTCAGGGAAGGATTCGGAGAGAAAAGCGTAACAAACCTTATTGACTCTATCGAAAAAAGCAAGAAAAACAGTTTGGAAAAACTAGTCTTTGGACTAGGCATAAGACATGTTGGCAGCAAGGTTTCCAAGATATTGGTAGATAAAATCGGAGACTTGGATAATTTCCGTAATCAAACTATCGAATCTCTCTCTGAAATCAACGATATCGGACAAGCGATAGCCAAATCGGTCGTAGACTATTTTTCAGAACAAAAAAATATAGATTTGATAGAAAGACTGAAAGCTCACGGACTAAATATGACATTTAAGTCAAAAAAATTAGATTCAGAAACTTTCTTTACAGGAAAAACAGTCGTCTTGACCGGCACATTACAAAAATATTCAAGAAACGATGCTCAAACCATAATCGAAAAAATGGGTGGAAATGTTTCTTCGTCGGTATCAAAAAACACTGATTTCATATTATTGGGCGACAGCCCAGGATCAAAATATCAAAAAGGATTAGCTTTGGGAGTTAAGATTTTAACCGAGGTTGAGTTTGATGATATTATCGGCAGGTGACATATATTGAATGATTACATCGTAATTAAAGGCGCAAGAGAAAACAATTTAAAATCAATAGATTTGACCTTCAAAAAAAATCAATTGGTCGTTATGACGGGTCTTTCCGGTTCGGGAAAGACCAGTTTGGCATTTGACACCATATATGAAGAAGGACGCAGAAGATATGTTGAATCACTAAGCGCATATGCAAGACAGTTTCTAGGAAACATGGAGAAGCCCGACGTTGATTCAATTGAAGGATTGGCTCCAGCTATCTCCATCGACCAAAAAACCACAAGCCATAATCCGAGATCAACAGTTGGAACAATTACAGAAATTTACGACTATGTTCGTTTGATGTACGCCAGAATCGGCAAACCGATTTGTCCACATCACGGAATCGAGATAAAATCTCAGACTATTCAGGAAATGACAAATAGGGTCTTGGAATTCGATGGTCAAAAATTGATAATACTTGCGCCGGTTGTGAGGGGAAAAAAAGGAACTCATGAAAAAACTATAGATTTAATGAAAAAAGACGGATTCACAAGAATCACAATCAATGGTGAAGAATTTGAATTGGATCAGGAAATCAAACTCGATAAAAACAAAAGGTATGATATCGATGTTGTTATCGATAGAATAATCGTCAAAGATAATATCACTTCAAGAATTTATGATTCTTTGGAAACAGCTGCCAAATTAGGAGAAGGATTGGTTAAAATCAATGTTAACGGAGAAGATATTCTATTCTCCGAACAATTCTCTTGTCCTATTTGCGGATTTACCGTGCCTGAATTAGAGCCAAGATTATTCTCGTTCAACTCGCCTTATGGCGCATGTAAAACCTGTAGTGGATTGGGATTCACCAGAAAGATAGATGTGAATCTTTTAATTCCGGATGATACACTCTCAATTGAGGGTGGAGTATTTCGTAAATATACCGGCACAGATTCTTTATACTATCAACAAATCGAACAAACGGCGAAAGCTCACGGGATGGACATAACAATTCCTTTCAGAGAACTATCCGAAACAGAAAAGAAAATCCTATTATATGGTTCAGAATCGGCCGTCGATTTTAAATACATTTCTAAAGCCGGCAATATGTTCCATCAAGCCAAAAGGCCGTTTGAAGGCGTCATAAATAGCTTGGAAAGACGTTATCTGATGACAACATCTAGAGGCGTCCGCGAATGGATAGAAAAGATGATGAGCGATATTCCTTGTGAAGTGTGTGGCGGAAAGAAACTTAACGAAGAGGCTTTATCGGTCTATATTGATGGAAAGAACATCGATGATTTTACGGATTTAAGTATTTTACATTTGAAAGAATTCATTGAAAATATGCATTTATCGGATAAAGATTATGAAATTGCCAGACCGATAATCAAAGAAATAAAAGCCAGGCTTGAATTCCTTATCAATGTCGGATTAGATTACCTCAAACTTTCTCGTGCATCAAGCACTTTATCCGGAGGCGAGTCTCAAAGAATACGTTTAGCAACCCAAATCGGGTCAAGACTTACTGGAGTAATCTATGTTTTAGACGAACCATCTATAGGCTTACACCAACGCGACAATCAAAGGTTGATAGACACTCTAAAAGGCATGAGAGATTTAGGCAACACGATGATTGTGGTTGAACATGATATGGAAATGATTGCGTCTAGCGATCTGATTGTCGATATCGGTCCCGGCGCTGGCAACGAAGGTGGTGAAGTGGTTTTCGTTGGTACTCCAGAAGAAATTCTCAAAGATCCTAATTCATTGACCGGAAAATATCTCAGAGGCGAAGAGAGAATAGAAATACCTACGAAAAGAAGAAATCACGACAGAGGATATTTGGAGATAAAAGGAGCCGCGGAAAACAACTTGAAGGAAATCGATGTGGCATTTCCTATTGGCTGTTTGACAGTCGTTACCGGAGTATCAGGCTCAGGAAAATCTTCGCTTGTTAACGAAGTTCTTTATAAGAATCTATCAAATAAAATAACAAGAAGAGTTGAGGTTGCTGGTAAATGTTCGGGCATTCTGAATTATCAGGAATTTGACAAAATCATCGATATTGACCAATCTCCGATAGGAAGAACGCCAAGATCGAATCCGGCAACCTATACCGGCGTATTTGATGAAATACGTGATCTGTTCTCCAAAACAAAAGAAGCAAAAATTAGAGGGTACGACAAAGGAAGATTTTCTTTCAACGTCAAAGGCGGAAGGTGTGAACATTGCGCTGGTGACGGAATGATAAAAATCGAGATGCATTTTATGCCAAACATTTATGTCGAGTGCGAAGAATGCCACGGCAAACGATATAATAAAGAAACTCTTCAAGTTAAATATAAAGGAAAAAGCATTGCGGATGTACTGGACATGCGCGTCGAAGAAGCATTGGAGTTTTTCAAAAATATCCCTAAAATATACAATCGTCTAAGAACAATTAACGATGTTGGACTTGGTTATATAAAACTTGGTCAATCATCCACTACTTTATCCGGCGGTGAAGCGCAAAGAGTTAAACTGGCATCGGAATTATACAAACGTATAACCGACCAGTCTATTTATATTCTCGACGAACCAACGACCGGATTGCATTCACATGATGTGAAAAAATTATTGTCAGTATTACAAAATATAGTCGATAAAGGCGCGACTGTTATCATAATCGAACACAATCTAGATGTTATAAAAACAGCTGATTATCTTATCGATCTTGGACCGGAAGGTGGAGATCGAGGGGGAGAAATATTAGCCACCGGCACACCGGAAAGCGTGGCTTTGAATCCAAAAAGCTATACAGGGCAGTATCTCAATCACATTCTTAATGGGAACAAGTAGATTTTTATCTGCTTGTTCTTTTGTTTTTTACTCGTGTTTTTAACTTGATTATGATATTATATTTATATAAATTGGTGGTAAGGAATGAACAAGGATAACGACGATATTAGAAAAGAACTTGAAGAGTTGGAAAAACTAATTGATAAAGTTAAACAACAGAACGAAGAAGAAAAGAAGAAACAAAAGAAGAAACCCCAGAACACCGTTGTGCGAATCAATCTCGCTACTGTGTATTCGAATAATTTCTGGATTGATATGTTCATTTCGTTTCTTATTAACTTCATCGTTGTTTTCAGTTTATTGAAAGTCTTCTATTTCGCCGATGTCACAAATGACCTTTATACCCTATATACTGTTCTTATCTTTACGGTAATTGAAAGTTTCTATAGAAAATATTTGTTGGCGAAATATGTCAGAATAGTATTATACACATCAGGATTGGTATTTTCATTCATCAACATATTATTGTTTTACGCCATCGACATGTTTGTATTTCCTGATCAATTTTCATTCATAAACTATCTATATCCGATTGCTTTTGTCGTCTTGTTTCAGGTGGTAAGAGCATTCATAAAAAATCTATATACACGACTGAATCATTACTTCGGACTAAAGAAAATTAAAGGAAAAAGGTGATACCATGGGTAGCATTCCAATCAATGAAGTAATCAAAGGTTTGAATTTGGAAATTGTAGCTGGAAAGAACGGAACTGGTAGAAAAGTTTCCAATCCGAGTCTGACAAAACCAGGCTTGGAACTCGCCGGGATGTTTGATTTCTATGAGCACGACAGAATTCAGATTATTGGTTCCAAAGAGGTGACTTTTTTTAGTTATCTGAGTGAGGAAGAAAAGAAGGACCGCGTCAACAAGTTATTTGAAAAAGACCCACCGGCATTCATCTTCTCGAAAAACGTAAAAGTACCGGAACTTTTCATTCAGTGCGGAAACAAATACAACATACCGGTATTAAAGAGTTCATATGCCACAACTTCACTCTTTAGTGAATTATATGATTTCTTGCAATCGATGTTGGCAGAAAGAACTTCGATGCACGGAGTACTTATGGATATCAGCGGAGTCGGAGTGTTAATCACCGGAAAAAGCGGAATCGGAAAAAGCGAAGTTGCTTTGGAACTGATTAGAAGAGGCTATATTCTGGTGGCTGATGATATGGTTGAAATATATCAGCTTGAGAAAGGCGTTCTAATCGGAGAGGCTCCGAATCTACTAAAGCATTATTTGGAAATTCGTGGCGTTGGCATCGTCAATGTCGTTTATTTGTTCGGGGCGAAAGCATATAGAGAAAACAAGAAGATATCTTTAATAGTTAAATTGGACACTTGGGCAGAAGATGCAGATTTCGATAGGATTGGTATGGAAGAGGAATACCATAAGATATTTGACACAAATGTAGCTTATGCTTCTATACCTATAACTGAAGCTAGAAATACAGCTACTCTTGTGGAGGCTGCGGCTCATGATTTCAAATCAAAACAAATGGGATATAACTCGGCGCAGGAATTCAATCGCGCTTTGAACAAGGAAATTAAGAAAAATCAAAACAAAGAGGACTGACAATATGAATAGATACATTAAAACACTACTGATTGGGATGCTTATTTTCTTCTCTTTAGCATTAACAGGATGCAACACTGATAACGGACCGGCAATTGACGAATTCACAGTAACATTTGTCGATTATGACGGCACCGTATTGAAAAGCGTGACTTGTACGGTAGGAGAAGCTTGCGATATTATTCCTCAGGACGAACCGGATAATAAGGAAAACTGTTATT
>CALMFM010000128.1 GCA_937862575.1 uncultured Bacillota bacterium | reverse complement strand
TACATTCTCTCGAACCAAGTAGTTTTCTCTTTGCTGTTTCCCAATTGTAGATTTGAAAATACAAAAATCAACCATGTCGTTGGAGAGCATGGCATACTTTTCACGACTACAAAGAAGGAGCTTCTCGAAAAGAATAATTACGATTTGTACAAGGCTTGGCAGATAATTCTGGCTATTGCAGGGATGTCATCAATTCTAGAATTTTATCTCAAGACAATTTCCGAATCGATTAAGAGAAGAGATTGCCAATCCATGGGGATCTTTTATCGATTCAAGGACGAAACAGGGATAAAGATAACTAAATTCAAATATTACGATAAACTTCGCCACTATTATGAGCTGCGCAATATCTCTCTTCATAATCTTGGGAAAATTAATGAACGATTCAGGCAAAAGACCGGAGATCCGCGTCATAAGGATGGTCCATACACATATTATCCCCATCAGATAAGTGAGTATCGTAACATATTGGAATTGTTCTTTTCTTTTGTGGAAGATCGTTTACCTCAGTTTAATAAATAACATTCATAAGATAATTTAGGAAAAGGAACATATTATAGGAAATAAAAAACCGACAGTAAATAGAAATACCTCTGAAAAACGCAAAAAAAAGGTCTTTGTCATAATGCCTTTTTCAGCGACGAAATCCTGCAACGATTGGGATTCTGTTTTTTACAGCCTGATTCAGCCAGCAGTGAACAGCTCTGGTTATGTGTATTTTCGTGAACGATCTGAAATCAAAGGTAGAGCTTTCATCAATGATATTCTCACAAACCTTTATTTAGCCGATGTTGTCATAGCAGATCTAACTGATTGGAATCCAAACGTGTTTTACGAATTGGAAGTTCGCCATACGCTTAAAAATCGTACAATTCTTATAACACAAAATATTAAAGACATTCCAAGCGATTTAAAAGCATACGGTGTGATTGAGTACAAACCGGATTTACCAGGATTAACGAAATTTAAAATTTTACTTAAAAAACACCTAAAAGTAATAGAATTAGAACCAAATCATAACGACAATCCAGTTAGTGACTATATTAAAGGTCGGGCATATCTTCTATTTGACTATGAGCGACATGATATCCTACGTCGTCTATGCGCTTTACATACCGAATTGCATGATAATGCGACTACAATCATTCGTAACAAACTTCATTTACTCTATCCTACTTATTTCTCGGTATATTCACCCGCGCAATGGAAGACATTATAACAAATCAATACATTGATGTTGGTTTGGAAATAGATTATGCTCTTAAACAAACGATGCTTGCACTTCAAAAGCTTGATTACCTAGCAAAGCTGCTTACTATTCACAATGAGGAAATACGCAAGATGCATCATAGTATTCACGATCATTTTGCAGATGGTGCGTTGGCAGGTATCTTCAAAGTAAAAGGTACTATCTCAAAACTAATGCAGGAAATCTCAAATAACGAAGTTGCA
>CALMFM010000127.1 GCA_937862575.1 uncultured Bacillota bacterium | reverse complement strand
TTTCTTCCTCTTCGTCTATTTCTATCATATTTTTATTTGAATAATATATTTTAAACCACTTTTTCCCTTTATGGATTCCTTTTGGTTCAACCATAATAGAGTAAATTTTCTTTAGATCCGGTTCAATCCTCTTTAGTCGAGTTAACAATGAAACTGGAGACGTGGGAAGCTTCTTATCTATTCCCACTTTATTTGTTTCCATTATCCATTGATTAAAATACTTTCCGAATAAGTAATCTGCGGAGATTCCCCATCCTGACGTATTATTGAAATCTTTATCGCCATATTTCCTCGCAAAGTCAATAAAGAACTCTGTAACGGGTTCGGCTTCAAGAGAGGTCTGGCACATTCCGGCCTGATTCTGGCGATAAGCTATATCAAAAGTTGGAGTTAAGTTTAATACTCGAGATATATATTTTCCTACAGAAGCAAAAGTGGTTAATCGGAACTCGGAAGTTTCTCCCCTTCGAGGGAGCCCATCTTTTAAATAACCCCGGACCAATTCGATGATGGCTCCAAAAATTTCACTTCTATGGGATTCAAATTCATCATTTAGATATTCTTCAGATAAATAACGATCTTCTGGCCGAGATATTTCGATACTCACTGTTCTTTCTGCTAAATCTCCAGAGCCAGAGTCGAATATTTGCGAATTTATTGCTGTAACAATCAATTTTGATCTGATTTCGATAAGTACCTGGTCATTTGTCGTATATAGCTCTCTGGTTGGTATTACGCCTCCGGTTACTACATTACACAATACGTCTGCCGTTTGTCTATCGATCATGCTAATATTATCGAGAACGGCAATGGCATTGTGTGATAAGAGACCGATTAAGTAATCGAGATCTCTTGGTTTGTTTACCAGTAATTCCGAAGAATTTCCTTCTACGGGGTCCAGGGTCCTTTTTATGATTCGTCCCATGAAAGATTTTCCACTTCCTCTAGTCCCGCAGAGGAGCAGAATGGGGCTTTGCGCCCAGGGAATTAAAGAATTTATGATCCAGGTTAACAAAAGAGTTTGCTGTGCGGGATCTTTTACGTTTACAATATCAAATAATTTAAAAATATTTCTAATATCTTTCTTACTTGGCACAACTTGAATTCCCTGGTTGGTTTCCCTTATAAATGTAAGATCGCTATCTGGATAAACTCCTATTCCTTCTTTAGTTATTTTTACAAAATTATTATTGCCTAGGTCATAAGTGATCCCAATTTCTTGATCTCCCCCTACTCGTCTGTAAATTCTTGTTTTTTCTCCCCTTGCCATGCATTTTCCGTCAAAATATTTAATGACATAATTAAGAACGCTATCTGACGGTAACTTATCAATTATCTTTTCCGCCGCTGTTGCCATCCAGAATCGTGTTATTTTAGAATTAATTGGCAGTAAATTTATTCCAACTTCAGAATAATCGGCTATTTTAAAGAATCCGTTATTATTATGATCTTTTACCAGTTGAACATTATTTCCCACAATTTCTATTACATTATCCGTAATAGTCTTTTTTTGCTTTTTTATGCCGGGAAAATCAGCAAGGATTTCGTCATCAGTTTTATTAGTATAAGTTTTTATTAAAGAGAATAACCCGCCCGCTTTACCACAAGAATGACAATAATATCCATCTGCATAAATGCTCATGGAGGGTTTTGTGTCATCATGGAAAGGACAGAGAACTTGGATATATCTTCCGCCATCATAAGATATAGATAGATTGTGTTCTCTCGCCCATTGCAGGGCTGTAGGGATTCCTTTTCCCGGTTTTACGTCAGCTTTAATTCGGGGCAATACCGATTCAAGATGTTTATAAATATCATCTATCTCTTCAGGCTCCTCGAAGTTGATCCAGTGACGAACAAAATCTTTTCTTGTCCCCGCTCTTTCTTCTTCTTCTTCCTGAGCAATTTCTTCAGGGGTTAGATTCTTGGAAGGAAGAATCGCATATCCGTCAGTTCCTTTAATATCTACAGCAACTCCATTAATTCTCGTTGTAGATCGAGGAATTACGGTGCTTCGAATCAGGAAGGATATTCCTCCCGATGGAGTCCGCATTAAACATTTTGTAAATTCGGATAAATATAAATCATATAGATTTGGATCGTCTATATCAACTAAAACAAGATTGTCATATCCCGTTAATGTGGCCCAGTCCGCATGATCAAAACGTGCTAACCAATCTAAAATTTGATCTTCGCAAGGTTTATTATTGTTGCTGGATTTAAATTCTGCCCAACGGACAAACGGCGCTTTTTCATCTCCCTCTCCGGTTTTTTCGTTCTTATGTCCCTTGGGTCGGATGGGGATAATGCCCCATCCTTTGTCTATATATTGCTGAATGAGAGATGTCATAACAAAATCATACCTACTCTTTCTGGGAAAGAGGTGAACCCCTCATTTGGGACTAATAACTTAAATAGTTAACGGTATGGAACAAAAATATTATTTAATTCATTTTTTTAAATTATAATTTTTAACAAAAATAATAATTTTTGGAATTTGATGAAAAAATTATTTTTGATAGCTATTTTAATATCTTTTATAATTGTTTCTTCAGTGAGTCTCGCAAAATTAACGACTCATATAGAAGGGATAAATGCAAAAGATATATCGGGAAGTGCAGATAGGGGAACTTTGAAGGCGTTTGGAGTTCCGATATTGAATCCCGATGAAGCAAAGACGATGAAAAATAACAGAGATATTTCTGTTGAGGTTAACATAGAGGGAACTGATAAAAAGTCCAGGGCAATAAATATCAGAAATCCTAATAGCGGGAAAAAGAATAAAAATATGAGAATAGTATCCTCATTAAGTGAATTGGAGGGTCCAGATATTGATCCAAACGGTGGGAGAAGTGCTGCCTATGTATTATCTGGTTGGCGCTGGAATCAGGCAAATCCTCAACTCAAGTTCTATCTCTTGCACGATTCTAATATTGAGAGTGAAAGTCTGAATATTGATGAAGTGCAAAGTGCTGTTACGATCGCCGCTAATACATGGGATGCGTCTACGAACCAGAACCTTTTTGCCGATAGCAATCTGGTAACGATAAGCTCTACAGTAGCAGCCGATAAATACAATAAAATAAATACGATTAACTGGAAACTTTTAACCAGTACGTGTCTGGCCTATTCTAGAACTTGGTATAACTATAATCTGGTTGACGGATATAAAACTGCCTTAGATTCTGATCTTGTATTTAATACTAAATATGTTTGGCACACAGACGGATCGAGCGGCGGCGTCGATGTTCAATCGATAGCGTTGCACGAATTGGGCCATACATTAGGTCTGGGAGATTTGTATGGAAAACCGGAATTTAGCGAGGATGGAATACAGGTTATGCATTGTTACAATGCACTGATCAAGCGCGTTCTTGGGAATGGAGATAAGACGGGACTGTGGATATTATACGATAATGGTTATGTTCCGCCAGTTATCGAAAATTTAGCTCCTTCTGTTCCGGTAATACCAAGTGGACAGGATACTGGCCTGATTAATGTTGATTATTCCTTCTCTACTTATTCGACCGATCCAGATAACGATCAAATCTCCTATGTGTTTGATTGGGGAGATGGAACCGTAAGTAGTAATCCTGATGGGTTGGTTGGTTCTGGGGTAACTGTTTCTGCGAAACACTGTTGGTCTACTGAAGGAATATATAGCGTAAAAGCTAAAGCAATTGATAGTAAGGGAGAAGAAACTTCTTGGTCAGAATCTAAAACCATTGAGATCATAAAAGAAAATACAAAACCAGAAAGTTTACAGATGATGGTTCTCGATGCAACTTATACACTTAGACTTGAAGGAAATGATCCCGATGGGGATAAGATTCGATATGTGGTGAATTGGGGCGATGGAGTTGAAATTGTTACTCCGTTGATTGACCCTGGACTTACGACCGATTTGTCTCATAATTTTGAACCGGGAGTTTATAACATAAGATTTAAGGTAATTGACGAAGAAGGATTAGAATCTGAATGGTCTGATTTGATGGAGATCAAGGTTTAATCCTTTCTTTTTTTTTGTTCCGAAACCGTTAAATATTACTTTGTCCCTAATAACAGAGCAATGAAAATAAAAATTTCTTTTTTGGCCGCAGTAATAATCTTGTTTCTGGCTCAATCCTCTCTAGCTCAATTTCCTATTTCTCGTGCTCTTGATATAGAAGGGGAAGGATATCTCTGGATTGGAAACGATATTGGACAGAATCATGATCGAGCGGGAGGAACAGGAAATTGGACATATGGAACGATGGCAAATGGCGAAAAGGGCTTATTGTCTCTATACCAATTTGAGGGCTTAGGTGGTTTTTATTCTGTGTTTAATGAAGGAAACATTTTCCAAAATATTTATGGAACAGATCTCGAATTTTTCAATGCTTCAGTAAAAATGGACAACGAAACCGTAGATGTGAAATTAAATGGTACTGGAAGAATTAAAATGGTCATAGGAGCTTCTAATGAAAAGGGACAACCCGCAGACTTATCCAGAACTTATATATCGGGCAAGTTTGAGATTGGAGAAAAACATAATGTGGGGGCATGGTAAATAATGGTAGGGTTTGGATGTTGTGGAGAGGAAGTAAAAATTTCTTCGAAATTGTATGATTCAATGACAGAAGAGGGCTGGCTTGACGAAAACGGAATATGTAAACTCAACGAGAGCGATATAGCTCATCCATCTGGGTCCGTGGCCCCGCCAGGGTTTTGGGCTTCTAATCCATCAGAAAAACAGATAGAAGAGGCTATTGTTAAAGGATGGATTAAATTTATCGATGGCGCGGGAAATAAAGAGCGGGCAATGACCAGG
>CALMFM010000126.1 GCA_937862575.1 uncultured Bacillota bacterium | reverse complement strand
CAAATCGCATACTTGGTCCAAAAAAGGAACCTATACGATTAAAGCAAAAGCAAAAGACATCTATGGTACTGAGAGTGATTGGGGCATTCTTTCGGTGACAATGCCATGCTCCTATGAAATTCTATTTTTGTCATTCTGGGAAATGTTGTTTGAGCGATTCCCGCATGTATTTCCGATATTTCGATACTTAATGGGATATTAAATCCCCCCTCTTTTTTTTTCTTTGATTCACACGAAATTATTGGATTAATCGATATGTTATAATGCACATTTTTGGAGGGCCCTGTAACCCCGGGAGGCCTGATGTCCGCCCCCGACATTGAGGGTTCTTGAATATCATACACTAAATTTTTTTTATCGATGAAATCGGCTGTCACATCTTCTATTGAAAAAGCAAAATTATTGTAATTATAATTTAAAATACTCGTTAATTGAATTCATCATGTGTGACAAATGATGAATAACACACATCATTCATTGTCATAACTCTGATTTAACCCTCTTGATATAATTTTTATATCGAAGCGTGGTTACTGTTAATCAATATAGGCGGAAAAGGAGTCGATTATTATGAAAAAGAACTCAGAAAAAACCTTTTTTTGCCAGATTTGTAAAAAACCAAAGAAACTATCTGAGTTAATACCTGTAGAATTAGTAAGTAAACCAGTTTCTGATATCATTAATAAAGAATATCCAGAGTGGTCAAGCGGTGGTTATATTTGTCATTCGGATTTAAATCATTTTAGAGCACTGTATGTAAAAAATGTTCTTGAAACAGAAAAAGGCGAACTTACAACTTTAGAAAACCAGGTCATGAAAAGTCTCGAAGAACATGAAATACTATCAAAAAACATAAACGTTGAATTTGATAGAAAATTATCTTTAGGTGAGCGACTTGCTGATAAACTTGCTATAGGTGCAGGGAGCTGGAAATTTATTATTGTATTTTCTCTCGTTCTTGTCGTATGGATTGCAATAAACTCAATAGTACTCCTTTGGAAACCATTTGATCCTTATCCCTTTATCCTCCTAAATTTAGTGCTTTCATGTATTGCCGCTATACAAGCCCCCATCATTTTAATGAGTCAGAATCGCGAAGAAGCAAAGGATCGTCTTCGATCGGAATACGATTATCGAGTGAACCTCAAAGCAGAACTGGAAATTAGGCATTTGCATGAGAAAATTGATCATCTTCTTATGAACCAATGGCAAAGACTTTTAGAAATCCAGGAAATCCAAATAGATTTAATGGAAGAATTGACCAGGAAAAAATTTCTTAAAGTCTCTACAAATTTCTCATAATTTTTTTTATTCTTTTGATTTTTTTCCAAATATTTCTACGATAAAATATATCATCGACCCTGTATAAATTAATCCCATAAATACTTCTATTATTACAAAAAGTCGAAAGATGCCAACAGGGGTTATATCGCCATAGCCTAGAGTTGTAATGGTTGTCGTAGAAAAGTAGAATGCATCTGGGAATGTTATATTGTATGGTTTTCCATATTCCATAAAATAATTATTACCCTTTTCAATTGGCTCAGTATAAATAACTGCGAACATAGTAATCGTTAATAAAAACACAAAAATAATACTAATAATATATTCTATTTTATGGAGATTTTCTTCCTTAAATAGATTAAAATAGTAATACATAGCTCCAAAAGAAAATCCTACGATGAAGATAATTGCCCCAATAATCTCCTCATTGATTAAAGAAAATATCATATGAGATGTAAACGCTATAAGTAATAATACCACA
Organism: uncultured Bacillota bacterium; assembly: GCA_937862575.1. Lineage (GTDB taxonomy): Bacteria > Bacillota_I > Bacilli_A > Izemoplasmatales > Hujiaoplasmataceae > 4572-104. The sequence goes on along the minus strand of CALMFM010000126.1, from coordinate 774 downwards.
AATATTGCCAATCTTTTTGTGATTTCTCTCAAATAATGATGAATTCTGGGGTTCATAGTGTTTTGTAAACTAAATCTCCTTATAGATTTTACGAGGAAGAACGTATATCTTAGAAATAAAGTGATAGACTGATTTGATGAGGAATTCTTAAATAGGATTCAAAAGTTAGGATATCAATAAATTAACTCTTAATTAAACGAATATTAATGATGAAATTGATTTGTGAGAGTATGAAAAAAATAGCAATAATAACAAGAGATTGTGCAGGAGTGAATGCTGCATTACGCGCTGTAGTACGAACAGCAAACAAGCATCATATTGAAACTGTCGGTGTACTCAAGGGCTATGATGGTCTAATTGATTCAAAATTTGTTAGACTGAACAGAGGTTCAGTTTCTGGGATTGTTAATCTGGGGGGAACGATTCTAAAAACCTCACGGTCGAAACGCTTTCTCACTAATGACGGACAAAAAAAAGCCATTGAAAATCTCCATAAAAATAATATTGATGGTGTGATAGTAATCGGTGGAGACGGTTCATTAAAAGGTGCTCATCATCTTGCGAAAAGATCAAAAATACCTGTGATCGGAATTCCGGCGACAATAGATAACGATATCACCGGCGTTGATTTAACAATCGGAACGGATACCGCAGTGAATATTGCTTTAGATGCGTTAGATAAAATACGTGATACCGCAACAAGTTTAGAACGAATCTTTCTTGTTGAAGTCATGGGTCGTGAAAGCGGCTATATCGCAATGCAAGTTGCTCTGG
>CALMFM010000125.1 GCA_937862575.1 uncultured Bacillota bacterium | reverse complement strand
CAAGAGAACAAGCGATTGCCGAAAATGAGATGTATGGATATACCACGGTTACAGAACCGGTATCATTCAAAATAGCTATTCAAATACTATTGACTGATAATGGTATCGATATGTCGGTTATCCAAGATTCAATCGTCGAACAGGAGAACGCAAAACTGGCTTCAGTTTCTTTATTCCCGCATTTTGGCACTGCAATTAGTCAAATCGGCGGAGTGGAAACCGAAGGTTATATCGATTTACCTGACGGTAGCGGCGCCGTAATCGAGTTCAACAACGGCAAGTCTTACCAACAACCATATGCGAAACGTCTGTATGGAGAAGACATCGGAATACTTGATCACAAGATGGAAGAGGAACAGGAGAAGATATCCATACCGCTCTATGGCATGGTTAAAGAGAATGGAGCTTTCGCAGCCATTATCACCGAAGGCGATACAATGGCTACGATTAACGCCGACGTTTCGGAAAGAATCGATTCCTATAACAAAGTTTATCCTACTTTCAATTTCCGGGAAAATGAGGCGATAATCCTCGGAACCGGATACAATCAGTATGCTTTGGATCTCTGGACTGACGAAAGAGTTAATTCCGATTTCACCGTCTCCTTCACATTCCTGGATGAAGAAGAAGCCGATTATGCTCATATCGCAGGAGTTTATCGCGATTATCTGATTGAGAATTTTGGATTAGAGGACAATGACGAAACCGACACTACGGTTCTGACGGTGGAATTGCTTGGGGCTTTTGAAAGTCGTTCGTTCTTCCTGGGAGTTCCATATTACAGCAGTCGTTCGCTTACTACTTTCGATCAAGCCCAATCGATTCTCGATGAATTGATTTCCAGAGGCGTGACCAACATGAATGTTCGTTATCTGGGAATGGCCAATGGCGGCCTATCGGCAGATTATGCGGACCATTTCAACATCGAGAATGTTCTTGGTGGAAATAGAGATTACAATTCTTTGCTTGATTTCGCATTGGAAAACAATATTGAAATCTATCCAACTGTTAGAGTGTTGGCTTCGGATGGATTTGACAAAGCGTTTGATAGTTATCGTTATTCTTCTAAAAGAATAGACGGTAGTTTGTCGAAATTATTTACCTATAATCTTCCGTCCAAATTGCCATATACCGATATGGTCGATGATCAAGGGTATACCGACGATTACGTCATCAACGCCTTGTATCTTGAACTAATCCTGAATCGTCTTTCAAAAGATTATGACGGAACCAATCTGGGGTTTGAGTTTTTAGGCAGTGTTGTCGGCGGCAATTATGATGAGACTATTCTTTACAAACAAGACAGCATCCTGATCCAACAAAAAGCGTTGGAAGGATTGGATTATAATCTGATGTTATCGAATCCGATGGGATTCGCCATGGCATATAGTGAATTCGTTACCGACTTGCCTTTGGAGACAACATTATATGCAATCCTTGATTATGAGATTCCGTTGGTACAGCTTGTTTTGGCTGGCATGGTCGATTATTCGACTGGCAGTTTGAATATGGAGACTACCAGAACAGTTCAATACAATTTCTTGAAGGTCATCGAGACGGGATCAAATATCAAATATACCTTGTCTTATGAAAATTCAACCATTCTGCGCGAGACCGAGTTCAATTACTATCTGTCAACCGAATATACCAACTGGCTTAATCAGATTGAAGAACAGGTAAAAGAGCTCGATCAATTAGGTATTCATGAAGGTTATCTCGTCGGTCACGAGAAAGTGGCCAATGATGTCTTCAAGGTTACCTATTCGAATGGATTGGAAATATTAATCAACTATAATC
>CALMFM010000124.1 GCA_937862575.1 uncultured Bacillota bacterium | reverse complement strand
AAGAATCGGTGAAGCAAATGCACCGGAAATATTTCCTGAATTCTACAATTTCAAGAACAACAGGAAAAATATTTTAAGGTCGTTGTATTTTCGGATCTTGCCTGAAGAAAAATATGCATTCTTAGTAGAAAAATTAAGCCCGGCGATAATAGCATTAGAGAAGAGAAGATAAAAGAAAGACCTGAACGGGTTCCGTCAGGTCTTATTTTTTTAAAAAATTCCAGCTCCGAACAAAGTCGCACAGACGAGACTTATAGTCGTCATCAACTTGATAAGAATATCGATAGCAGGTCCGGCAGTATCTTTCAAAGGATCGCCGACAGTGTCTCCTGTTATCCCTGCTTTATGTGCCAAACTACCGCGTCCACCGTGTTTACCGGATTCGATGTATTTTTTGGCATTATCCCAGGCGCCGCCAGAATTGGCCATGAAAATTGCTAGCATGATACCAGAAATCAATGTTCCTGCCAACATTCCGCCTAAGGCTTCGGCGCCAAAGACGAAGCCGACAATCAATGGAGTAACAATAGCGAGTAAAGCTGGGAAAATCATTTCTTTCAATGCTGCGCCGGTTGAAATGTTAACGCATTGAGCATAATCAGGTAAACCTGTTCCTTCAAGAATTCCAGGAATGTCTCTGAATTGTCTTCTAACTTCATCTATCATCTTATTTGCAGCACGCCCGACGCTTTTGATTGTTAATGAACTAAATAAGTAAGCCAACATTCCACCAATCATCAAACCAGCGATTACGTTAGGTTTTGTTATGTCGATTCCGGTAATATCGGCAGCTTGCATGAAGGCATTAAATAATGCCAAAGCCGTCAGTGCAGCTGAACCGATGGCAAATCCTTTTGCGATAGCAGCTGTAGTGTTTCCGACGCTGTCTAGTTCATCAGTAATTTCTCTAACTCGTTTATCTAGTTTGGCCATTTGAGCAATACCACCCGCATTATCAGCGATTGGTCCGTAAGCATCTACAGATACTGTCATACCGGCAGTTCCGAGCATACCTACTGCGGCTAAACCGATTCCGTATAACCCACCGAAATGAAATGCTAAGACAGTTCCTACTGCGAGTATTATCACAGGAATCGCCGTACTTTGCATACCTGTTGATATTCCCGCTATAATATTTGTAGCGTGTCCGGTTTCGGATTGCTTTGCGATATCCTTGACATGTTTATATTCAGCGGCTGTATAATACTCCGAGATGAATGCAATCAGAATACCAACCAATATACCTATGATAATCGAGATTGCCGGTCCATATAAGTAGTTCAAATGTTCGCCTACAGTGAATACACCTTGTTTAACAAAATAATAGTTCAAAACAAATCCAATTATGACAAATAATAATGCACTTACATATGTACCCATCTTCAAGGCTCTATGAGGATTTGAACCTTCTTTACCCCTAACAAACAAAGTTCCCAAGATAGAAGATAGAATGCCAAATCCGGCAACGATGATAACGAAGATAACTCCGTTGGCTGCGAAAGCCAAAGCACCGATAGTAGAAGCACCGATAATCGAACTTACATAAGATTCTAACAAGTCGCTACCCATACCAGCTACGTCGCCGACATTATCACCGACATTGTCAGCAATAACCGCTGGATTTCTCGGATCGTCTTCCGGAATCTCCGCTTCGATCTTGCCAACCAGGTCGGCACCGACATCAGCTGCCTTTGTGTAGATTCCTCCTCCTACCCTGGCAAACAGTGCGATGGAAGAAGCTCCCAAACTATATCCAGCGGCGATTTCAACCGCATGATATGCTTCAAAACCCATAAATTGGTTTGAGATGATGAAAACAATAATAACACCTAATAAGCCGAATCCAACTACACTCATACCCATGACAGCTCCACCTTTAAAGGCGACACTCAATGCTTTCTGCATGCCTTTCTGTTGAGCGGCTGTAGTTGTTCTCATATTCGAATCTGTGGCGCTTTTCATACCGATCAAGCCGGCCGATGCGCTGAACACAGCTCCGAGAACGAATGCAATGGCACTGTATAATCCTAAAGGTGATATCCAAATCACAAAGAAGGCCACAACTGTATAAATGATGATTATCAGATATTCCTTCTTTATAAAGGCATTCGCTCCTTGCTTTATAAAGCCTGCGATTTGTCTAACTGAGTCCTCACCGGCAGGACATTTCATTACCCTCCGATAAAGAAAAAAAGCATAGATTATCGCCAACAGGCTTAGTCCTAATGCAATATAAAGTAAATATGACATTTTTTCCCCCTATAAAAGTCTATTTTTATCTATTCTATCAAAATTGAAAATTTTATTCAATAGGACCACAAAAAAAACCTGAACAAAAATTCAGGTTTTTATTCTCCGATTATTTTTACTAGAACTCTTTTGTTTCTTTTCCCGTCAAATTCACCATAAAATATCTGTTCCCAAGGGCCAAAATCCAACTTGCCTTCAGTTATTGCACATACTACTTCCCGACCGAATATTTGACGTTTTATGTGAGCGTCGGCATTGTCCTCGTATCCGTTGTGATGATACTGAGAATAAGGTTTCTCCGGCGCTATTCTCTCTAGGAAGTTTTCAAAATCCTGATGTAATCCACTTTCATCATCATTGATGAAGACTGAAGCGGTTATATGCATGGCATTAACCAAAACAAGTCCTTCTTTAACACCAGATTCGTCAATTGCCGCTTGTACCTCATTTGTTATATTGAGATATTCTCTTCTGAATGAAGTATTGAACCATAATTCTTTACGATAACTTTTCACTTTTTTCACCTGATGATCTGACTTTGGATAATGTCAGAATCATACCTAAAGCGATTGATAGGAATCCAGCCATTAAGACTCGATAATTTTCCGGCAACATGAAAGTAATAGTATGTGCAGGAATCCAAAAAATAGGAATAGTTTTCAAAATCACGAAACCGAAGAAGCCTTGCCACTCGATTCCAGCAATAACTTTTTTAAAAGGAACCTTGACGATTTTTTTGAGATTTCCATCACCAAAATCTATATATGTGTCAGTGACTCTATGAAGAATCATGAAAGTAGGTGCGAAAATAAGATTCATAATCAAACTAATCATAAAAGCGCGATATAGGTTCGCAAAGAATCCAGTGCCGGTCACATTAGGTAATACACCGGATGACATGGCTCCGATTACTCCTTCAGCGAAGACTTTGAACATCAGGACGAATCCCATTCCCAAGAATCCCCAGATAATGAAACGGTAAATCATACCACTTCTAGTGAAATATTTTTTCTTGGCTATCCGACTAGCCAACAATTCTCCCATGGAAGCTAGAATTGAAGTTTTCAGAAAACCCATAAGATAAGGATAGTTGTCTGTCAGCATCTCGAAACCAGTCCGAGTTACCGGAATTATCAAAATAACCGCTATCGCAATGATTATCGCAATAAATATAAAATCACCTTTTTTCATACATACCTCCTGTTGCTAAGAACAATTATACCAAATAATCTGATAGAAAAAAAGATTTGTTAAACAATGTTTATATAGTATAATGGTCTTAACGGAGGGCAACATGGAAAGATTAAAAGCATTTTTTGAAAGCATTCCCCAAGCTAAAATTTTGGATGTCGGAACGGGGAGAGGCAATTTCATTGATCTTATCGATTACCTTTACAAAGATTATGATAAGATTGTTGGCATCGACATCATGGATCGCATGGTCGAACTTGCAGCGAAACATTTCGAGGGAAATGAACGTATCAAGATCGTCAAACGCGACATCCTTCAAACAGGATTTCCGAAAGAACATTTCGATATCGTTTGTCTTTCAAACTCATTGCATCATTTAGAAGAAATGAAAGCCACCTTTGTGGCAATGGAAGAATTGGTTAAACCGGGAGGTTACCTGCTTTTCAATGAGATGATGAAAGACAATTTGAATGATCGGCAAGTTAGTCATCGTTTAATTCACCATTTCAGTGCCAAATTGGATACTGAAACAGGCATGATTCATAACGAGACCTACGACAGACAGGAAATAGTCGATCATGTCAAGGCCAACACAACTTTTGAAGTCGTTGACTTTTGGGATATGGAAGTACCTGTTAGTGAACCAACACCTGAAGAGACAGAGCAAATGGCGCAAACAGTGGACGTATTGTTAATGAGATTGAAAAATGACGAATTGATCGCCAAGCACAAAGAAGAAGCTGAAGAAATCAAATCATACATTCGTAAATACGGAGTTGAAGCCTGCACACAACTAATAGTAATTGCAAAACGAAAAAACTAGAACCGATATGGGTTCTAGTCTTTTTTAATAGTATATGATTTCATGGATTTTCTCAGCTATTTTTATAAGCCTTCTTATATATTCTTTCAAGCCTTCGAATCTAATCTTATCGATTGTTCGCATCGACCTAAAATTAAAATATCCGTGCAGTCCGACATGAATTGCACCGTTAATTCCAGAAATGTTAACCTGCATTCCTTCAATCGATAGTTTTTCATATAGTTCCACATACTTTTGTGACACCATGAGACCACTCTTTGTATATAAAGAAAATTCTTCCTCATCATCTACTTTTAGCAAGGTTCCCTTCTTGAATGCGGGTTTACCTTTTTTACGAATCTGGAATTGTTCTTCCGGGTTGACTTTCAATATATAATACAAGCCGTCTATATGGATTATCCTTGTCTTGTTTGCTTGTGTGGCGATAGTGACATCTCTAATCTCGACTTCACAACCAAATGAATCAATTAAATCTAGTTTGTATCTGGTGTATCTAGTTGACCCAAGCGGGAACAATCCACCATCAAGAATGAAATCTTTCTCTTTGATAGGTATGGTTATTTTTATTCCCAACCCATCTTCGGCATTTATTTGGTCAATAGCCAAACGATATATGTAATCATATAAAGGCTTAGAACTGAGATAAAGAAATTGTAGAAGCACCAACACTATCAAAGCTATACCCGGAAAGATCAAAGTTATATAGAATCCTTCCATAACATCAGAATCAACGTAGACGCCAATCAATAAAAATATTGAACTAAATAGCAAGGTTATAAAGAAAACAAGCGTCATGAACAACATTGTTTTCCGCTTTTCAATCTTTTGAAGGTGATTATAATTGTCTGCTATCTTGGAAAAGTCGTCAAAAGTGTATTCCATAAGCATCCCTCCAAGGATATTTTAGCATTTTTACACTTTATTTATGTATTTTTATACAAAAATTTATAATATATACATATAAATGTAAGAAAAAAGTTATTTTCAAACGAATATTTATAATCTCAGTTGTTTTTTTCGAACTGGTATTATATAATATTTAAAATCTTTATTGAAGATTGCTTTTTATCAACTTTTGAGAGGGGTTATGCAATTGAAAAAACTACTATCACTGATATTGCTGCTGGTATTTGGGCTTACTATAGGGGCATGTACAGGAGACTTAACAACAATCCTAGACACTACAACTGAAGCAGTATCAACAACCGAAGAAATTACAACTACAGAAGAGGTCACCACTGAGGAACCGACAACGACTGAAGAAGTTACGACAGTCGATGCAAATCCTGTTTTTAGTGGAATCACGAATATCACTATCGATATTGGCGGAACTATATCTTATGCTTCAATCACAGTAAATGATCAAGAAGATGGAGATATTACCGACAGCATGATTATTGATGAAAGTGATGTAGACTTCAACACAGAAGGAACTTACACAGTTGTTCTTTCGATTACTGACTCGGCAGGCAATTATGTCGAAAGAAGTTTTACAGTTACGGTTTATCATGAACCAACACCAGAAGATAAGGCAAATGAAGCCCTTGATGCAATTGAAATAACCTATGTATTAGGCGAATCGCTAGATCTTCCTAAATATAATCCTAACGGTACGTTCCTGTACTGGACTTCCAGCAACAAACACGTTGTGACCAGTTCAGGCTTCGTCATCCGTCCTCATGTAGGATCCGGAGACGTTGATGTCGTATTGACTTGTATGGCAAAAAACAGCGGTCAAGTATTCACAAGAGAGTTTGTTGTAACAATACCCGCTTATGAGGAATCAGTTGTATACAAACACACAACTCTGCCATTTGTCGGAACTTCAGAAGAATATGTTGTTGTAGATCAGCCAGCTGTCGATTTGTTCTTTGTCGATTACGGCTCGGTGCCTTATATCGATATTGAGACTTTCGTTGATATGATTAACGGTGCGCTTGATTCAGATATCATATCATTTACTCCAGTAGGAGACGATGGTTTGTTGATTGAATATACGATTGAGTATCTTGACTTCGATGAAGTGACATTAATTCAAGAAGAATATTGGGCTTATGTGGATTTTACTTTGAACACTTTCACAGTAAATAATTTTGATTTCTTTGAATCTTACGTGGCTTCGACGACATCTGATTTCGGGTCCGGTCTGATTTACACTGGCGCAGATTTCGTGGATGGAGAAGAAGTTACTATACCATTAGGCGATTACAATTTCGACTTATTGGTTTATGAATATCAGGAAACTACATTATATCTAATGCCATTACATATTGCTAACCTATTGTTTGCTGGCGGAGTTTATTACGACGTATATTACAATGGTGATACACTCTATGGTATCGACACCTTTGTGATGTCCGGCGGCTCCGAAGAAGATGAAGCATTGAAAACCACTATCAGAACCAGTTCATACAATTCCAAGAATATGAATGATGACATGAAATTTGCTACATACAACTTCTTGGCATTGGCATTTGATTATTTCTATGGACTTAAAGAATATAAAGGAATAGAAACATACTATACTATATTAGACTCTAAAATTGAAAACTGGATAGAGAATGATGACGCGAACTTATATACCAAGCTATTTGATTTCGCATATGATCAGGATGACTTGCATACATGGCATGAATTCAAAGGATTTTACAATGTGCCTTCAACAACCGGACTTTCCATAAATGACTTGGGTCCTAACAGTCAAGCTTATTATTACTATTATTGGGCTCTCGAGGATGCTCTAGATGCCAAATATGGCAGCGCAGCCAATATGCCTGATTATGAATTGCTTAATTCAGATACTGTGGCGGTAATCCATATTACGGGATTCAACATCGACACGCCAGATGAATTCAAAGCCATTCTAGATGGGCTACCAGCAACTGTCGTTGATGTCGTAATTGACATATCTTACAACGGTGGCGGTAACTTAGGAGCTGTTCTCAGAATATTCGGATATATGACTGAAGAGACTTTCATGTATCATTCGATGAATCCGGCCGATAATTCAGCTGTCACATATTATATCGAAAGCGAATATGTAGCATACGATTATAACTGGTACGTATTGACTTCAGGAGTAACATTCAGTGCAGCAAATCTGTTTGCTTCAATGGCTAAAGAACTAGGTATTCCGGTATTAGGTCAAGATTCAAGCGGTGGCGCATCATCCATCGGAGTCATTATCCTTCCTTCCGGAACGGCATACTTCATCAGCACCAACAATGTGCTCTGTACTAGAGTTGGTAATGAGGTCGATGGATATGAGTATTTGAGCATCGAAGATGGTATCGCAGTTGACTACAGCATGAACGATGTCACCAGCGATTCTCAACTCTTAGCAGCTATTGAACAGTATAAAACAGATAATCAAGAATAACCTCAAGACTGAATTTGAATATCAGTATAAATACTAAATGCTTAAAAATACACTCAAAAGGGCATTATAAAGCCCAAAAACCTAAAGGTTTCTTTACATGATTGTTTTAATGTGATATAATTATCTAAAGATTTAAGGCAGATCTCATATTTTGCTTGACCAAATTAATAAAGGTATCCCTTTCAATACTAAACTTTGGTATTTTCTCCTATTACTGGTTGAATTTACTGGGTGAGGAGATTGAAATATACATATATACAACAAAATTGTAAAAGAAATAAGAAAGAAAAGAGAGGAGAAAGAAATTGAAAAGATTATTTATGTTTTTGATGGTAGCTTTCTTAGCTATTGGATTCGTAGCCTGCGGCGGCGATGAGACTACTGAGCCAGTTACCACAGAGCAAACAACTGAAGCGCCAACTACTCAAGAAGTTACTACTTCAGAGAACAACGCACCGACATTGTCTGGTGTAGAAGACGCTGTTGTTGCTCTTGAATTAGACGGAACATTCGATCCATTGGATGGCGTTGCTGCTGCCGATGAAGAAGACGGCGATTTGACAGATGACGTTACCTTTACTGGTACTGTTAACTTGTCAGTAACCGGCGACTACACATTGGTTTATTCAGTAACAGACTCTGAGGGAGCAGTTACTACAGCTACAAGAGTTGTTACAGTTGAACTGCAAACATATGCAAATGGTTTCTATAACTACAAATTTGCATCGACTGAACTGAGACATACTTTTATGGCTATAGCTGAAAACTACTTGCTGCACAACATGTATGCAGGTATTCCATTGTTCGACAGTGGTTCATATGTAATGTATGATGCCAGAGTTTCATTACCAGTTAGCGTTTACGTTCCAGTAATGGGCTACGGTGCAATCTTCGGAACAATGACAGCTGATGACTCAACAGTCATTATGGATGACGGCAACCTTGGTGATGCAGGTGTTTACACTTACAGAACTACAATCAGCACAAATCCTGGCACATTCAACCAATGGTTGTATGACACTTCTACAGACTCTACTATGATGGGTTACTACTATGACGCACCATATGTATATCATTATAATGATGATAAGACTGGTTACGAAGTAGTTCCTTCAATGGCAGCTGGTGTTCCAGTAGCAGTAGACGGACGTACAACTGAAACAGGTAAAGAAGTCAGCTACACTTGGGAATTCACTCTAAGAGATGATTTGGAATGGTTCTTCCATCCAGACACTAATGCAGCTTTCTTGGCTACATTGACTCCTACAGATTATGAAATCACAGCTACTGACTTTGTTGAAACCTTCAAGTTGGCTCTTGAAGAGTCATGGTTCCGCGCTGTATCTGGTGGTGGAGACTTCGTTACCTCTTCACAAGCTATCGTTAATGCTGGTGCATTCTCAGATGGTACAACAGCTTGGGAAAATGTTGGTATCAAGATCGTTGGCGACAATGATGATACAATCCAATTCACTTTCATCGATGAGCAATCAGAGTGGAACGTAAGATATTGGTTATCTTCATTCGTTACAACTCCAATCAACCTTGAACTGTACGATTACCTATTGAATGATGGCGACACAAATACCAATTATGGTACAACAAACATGACAATCGGTTATACTGGTCCATTCTATGTAGATTACTATGAGGCTGACCTCGAACTTATCTACAAGACTAACCCTGTATATCACAACCCGACTGAATACTTCTATGATGGAATCTTGATGTATGTCAAGACAGACCCAGATTTGATTTGGGCTATGTTCGAAGAAGGTTTGTTGGATGGTGCAGCTATCCCTACAGCAAAATATTATGAAGTTAAGGATTATCCTGGAGTTATGCCAGTTCCTGGAGCAACTATTTACAGAATGATGATCAACGGTCTTGGCACTGAAGAAGCTCAACTGGAAATGTTCCCAGATTCAACTTGGATTCCAGAACCAATCCTAGCTAACACAGATTTCAAATTGGCTATGTCTTACGCAATTGACAGAGAATATCTGGCAACTGTAGTTATGAAGACTAGACAACCATCAATCTACTTGTTCTCAACTGCTTACCTAGTAGACCCTGAAATGGGTGTTGCTTATCGTGAGACAGAAGCAGGACAAACTGTAGCAACTGATATGGCAGCGGATACTTTCGGATACAACTTTGACGCAGCTAGAGCATTGTACGAAAAAGCACTTGATGAATTAGTAGCAGCTGGCGTATACCAAAACGGTACGGCAGCCAACCCTACTTACATCAACATTGAATTCAACGTATTCTCAGATTCTGAGTCTCAAGAAGCAATGGCTGAATATATCGTATTGGCTTTCGAAACTGCTTTCAGATCAAGCAACCATTACATCTATGTAAATGTTGACTGGTATCCTAAGGATTTCCCTAGCATTTATTACGACTACATGATGGTTGGTGACTTCGACCTTTCAATCGGTGGTATTTCTGGTTCAACATTAGATGCAGCATCCTTCTTGGATACTTACTGCTCTGATAACAGATCTGGATTCACACTGAACTGGGGTATCGATACAAGTGTTGCTGAAATTCCAGTACACTTCACCGATGACTTTGGTGTAGAAAGATATGAATTCTGGTCATACGATGCTATCGTTTCCGCATTGAACGGTGAAATCTTCCTGGTTGACGGAGAAGAAGCAATCGTTCCTGCACCGGTTCTTGATGATGT
>CALMFM010000123.1 GCA_937862575.1 uncultured Bacillota bacterium | reverse complement strand
CGCAGCCAGATATCCTACCGCCAATGTTGAAGCAATGGCAAGTTTACCATGGACGGTTACTGAGTATTCCAAACTGGCGGAACAATGGGACTGGGTCAGAGGCATTCCGGAAGTTCCGGGAGGTTATATGACCGGTCGACATTTGGATAATGCATTCCGTCTGGTTTATAACGAAAGCGCAAATCCTCGAGAAACAATTTATGACTATGTTCAGATCATAAATGAAGAAATAGCTAAAAAACGCCGTGAATTCGGCTTGACTTAGGAGAATGGGATGGATGCCAATGTCATTTCCACACCACGGTTGACCAAGCGTCAACTCTTGTGGAAGAACATCAAGAAAAGCAAGCACTATTACATCCTGATGGCACCTTATGCCATCCTTTTCCTCACGTTTACAATCGTTCCTGTCTTGATGTCTTTAGGTATAAGTTTTACTTACTTCAATACTCTGGAGCCACCGAGATTCATTGGACTTGACAATTATATCAAGTTGTTCTTGGAAGATGAAGTCTTTATCATCGCTTTGAAGAACACTTTGATTTTAGCTGTGGTGACGGGACCTGTCAGTTATTTGATGGCTTTCGTCTTCGCTTGGCTGATCAACGAACTGAGACCGCGTCTCAGATCGTTCCTGACTTTGATTTTCTATGCACCTTCAATCAGCGGAAATGCTTTCTTGATGTGGCTGTTGATATTCAGCGGTGACGTGCATGGTTACGCTAATGCATTCTTGATAAAGTACGGATTCATCGATAATCCGATTTTATGGCTGAAGGATCCGAATTACATGATGCTTGTCATCATCGTCGTTCAATTGTGGTTGTCTTTGGGAGTCAGCTTCTTGGCCTTTATCGCCGGTCTTCAAAGCGTTGACAAGACGATGTATGAAGCCGGAGCAATCGACGGAATTAGAAACCGTTGGCAGGAACTTTGGTATATCACTCTGCCGGCTATGAAACCGCAGTTGATGTTTGGAGCGGTCATGCAAATAACGACATCTTTGGCGATAGCGCAGGTTTCGATGTCGCTCGTCGGATTCCCGAGCGTCGAGTACGCCGGGCACACGATAGTCACGCATCTGATCGATTATGGTACCATTCGCTACGACCTGGGTTATGCCAGTGCGATTGCGACGGTATTGTTCATGATCATGATGTCCACCAATCTGATCGTAAGACAGATACTCAGAAAGGTGGGGAACTAGATGAAATTCTTGAAAAAGACCAGAAAACTGAACCGCACCTTGGGCGGAGACATCACTTTGTTCGTGGTGTTGTTGCTATTTGGATTCTTTAGTGCTTATCCGCTCATAATGACGGCATCCAATGCTTTTAAACCTTTGGATGAATTGTTCTTGTTCCCGCCGAGATTGTTGCCTAGAAACTGGACCTTCGACAATTTCCGAGATTTGTCGGAACTGATTGGTAACTCTTGGGTTCCATTCAGCAGATACTTCTTTAACACAATCATTATTACAGTAGTAGGAACAGTAGGACATGTCCTCATCGCTTCGATGGCGGCATATCCACTGGCAAAATACAAATTCCCGGGTAGAGGACTGTTTTTCACTCTTGTAGTGTATTCATTGATGTTTGCGCCGCAAGTTACCGCTACCCCGAACTATTTGATCATATCCGGAATCGGGCTGATCGACTCTCATAGCGCCATCATCTTGCCGGCGATAGCTTCAAGTCTTGGATTATATCTGATGAAGCAGTTTATGTCTCAGATTCCAGACGAACTATTGGATTCGGCCAAGATCGACGGTGCCAGCGAATATCGGATTTTCTTCCAAATCGTCATGCCTTTGGTCAAGCCTGCTTGGTTGACTTTGATCATCTTGCTGTTCCAAAGACTTTGGACGACTGATGGCGGAAACTTCATCTTCAGTGAAGAACTGAAGCCTTTGAGCTATGCTTTGCATCAAATCGCTCAAGGAACGATTGAAAGAGCTGGAACGATTGCTGCTGTAGCATTCATCATGATGATAGTACCGGTTACTTTCTTCATCTTGTCGCAATCAAGAGTCGTAGAAACCTTCAGTCATTCCGGAATGAAGTAGGAGGTTGTCGTGAAAAAAATTCTTTCTTTGATGACAATTCTCATATTGGCTCCGTTCCTTTATGGAGCGAGCTACAACTATTCATACTGGGGAGATGCTATTCATAGCGCTCCGGGTATGACTTTTGTCGCTAGCATCAATGCGGAAGTGTTGGATGTTGACTTCAGGTCGCCTGAAGATTTGGTTGTTTACGATAATAATATTTTCATAATCGACAGTGATGCGAATTCTTTGGTTGTCCTCGACGAGAACTTCGATTTATTGGAAGAACTGACGGTATTCAATTATACACAGGAATACATTGACCAACTTGCAGAACAAGGAATTACCGATGAAACGAGTTTAACCTTGAATTCACCTTATGGCGTTGATGTCACAGACAGTGCAATCTTCATCTGTGACACTTCCAATTACCGCATCGTCAAATTGAATCATGATTATGAAGTAATAGATACTTTCAGCGATATGGAAGATCCGACATTTGATGAGATTCTGTTCGAACCTAAGAAAATAACGGTTGACAGTACCGATCGTATGTATGTGGTCGCCAAAAACATCTATGAAGGAATCATGGAAATCAATTCCGATGGTTCTTTCAACCGCTATACCGGAGTCAATCCGATTCAAATGACTCCGCTTGAGATATTTACAAGAAGTCTTATGTCAGAAGAACAAATTGCTCAGTTGCAATTATATTTGCCAACGGAATATACAAATGTGACGATAGATGATCGTAATTTCATCTACGCCACCAGCAAGGTTTCCGATAACAACGACGAAAATCCGATTCAGCTGATCAATCCGAAAGGCGTGGACGTCATCAAAAAGAACGGATATTTTCCACCGATGGGTGATGTTCAGTACATAGTTGGAATGAATAACTATGTCATTGACGGACCGAGTTCATTAGTCGATATCGCTTATACTGATGATGGAATTTATACCGTATTGGATCAAAAGCGTTCAAGGTTGTTCACCTATGACAGCGAAGGTAATTTGCTTTATATAGACGGTGATGAAGGTAGTCAAACCGATAAGTTCAGCGAAGGCGTCGCCATCGACTATTTCGGTGAGCAATTATTGGTTTTGGATCGAGGAACAAAAACGATTATCGTCTATGG
>CALMFM010000122.1 GCA_937862575.1 uncultured Bacillota bacterium | reverse complement strand
ATGGGGTGTTAACGGAACATACACCTTCGCTAAGAAACTCGACAAACTGTTCATGACCGATGACGAGCCAGAGGTTAATGCTTGTTGGTATGATTATAACAAGCTTAAGGAACACAAGGAAACCACTCTTGTTTTCCCAATAAGGTATAAGAGGTTCGAGGATATTAGCCTTCCAATTGAGATTTATCCAATTGAAGAAGTCCTGGCAAAGTTCAAGACAAGGTTCTTTTCCAATTCTATAGCTTATATGATTGCATATGCCTTACTCAAAGACTATACCAAGATCTGGTTCTATGGTATTGATATGATGACCAACTCAACCTATATCCAGGAAAAAGGTGGAGTCGAGTATTGGATGGGTATAGCAAAGGGTATGAGCATTGAGAGGGAATCCAGAGGGCTTGAGCCAATACAGATTATCAACATGAGGGGTTCTGCCACCGGTAAAACCTTCAATGGTAAGATGTATGGATACTATGGTACATGGGAATCTGAGCGTGCCAAGGAAAAACTCTATGCTCCGTTTGAACTTGTAAGGACATCTAGGGCATCAAATCCACAGAATGAGTGGATAAAACAAGGTGACGAATATATCAAACACAAAACACATACTAAAGCTGGTGAGGAAGTAGTCCAGTAAACTACTAATAAAGCATCTCACGGCCGTCCAACAGGAGGTGTAATATGTCTTCGGTCTTCAATTCAAAGTTTGATCCTATTCTTCTTCCGGGCGAAACCGCCAGACTCATCACAGAATCAGGTGTAACCAACATCAGATGCGTTGCAGTCGGTGCTCTTCCTTCATATACATATGATTTCGGGGCAATGACTGCAAGCATCTGGAACTCTGACAAGGAAAATACCAACCTTGAAATGCAGGATTTCCAGCTGGCTCAGTTCAGGATGATGGTATTGAACGATGTCAAAGTTTCCTTAAACAACCTTGGTAGCACTAAACAGTGGAGAACTGCTAAAGCAGACTTCTATTTGGAAAAATATCCAGAAGATACTGGTGAGGACTTCCTTAAAGAGTATGTTCTAAGGTCTTCCGAATTTTTTGTCTTTGGTGATGATACTCCAAGGTTCAGCTTTTATCCTGAATCTGCACTGACTTCGTGCAGTGTTAGATTTATGGGATGGAAATTCCAGTGTAAGGCGATACCAGAACCTGGAAAAATTGATATTCTGGTATCTGGTTGGCCATCTGGATCTGGCAGATAACTGCTGTAGGAGGATAAGATGTATACTCAAGATCCAGAATATAAACAATATCTAAAGTCGAATACGAACTTTGTTGAAAACCTAACATCAAAGGTAAGCAGTACCGATGAGCGTCTTGACTATACCAACTATCTGCTTCAGAAGTTGGTGAATAAGCTAAGTGGTGTATCAAATGACCAACAAGATGACATCGGTACAACAAAGATCGTACTTCCAAACAGAGACTCTTTTATCCATGGTTCAAAGACACTTTCAGCTGCCAGCACCGCAGAACAGATAATGACATCATCCATCAAGATCCCGGACGGGTATGCAGTCACCATTATAGCTAAACCTGGAAATGCCGGAATAATATATATAGGTAAAAGCAAGGGTGACACAGAATCCACCCAGAGGTTTGATGGTCTTGATGCCGGATTGGCGATATCACTGCATATCACAGATATAAACCTTATCTGGGTTGCGGCTTCTGTGGCAGGAGACGGTGTATCGTGGATAGTAGAGAAGTAAGGAGACTGATATGCCATTGATTTCTGTCGGAAATATTGGTGAGATTAGCAATGGAATTGGTGCGGCTACCAATATACAGTTTACAATTACCAATCCAAAAGTCTGGTATGATGGCAGAGAAGTAACATCTGTTCCGACTGGAAAGGCATTTAAAGTCACTGTTGATTTTAATTGCGTTGCCGATACATCATTTACACAAGTCGGATTTAGAGCTGGCATTTCAATGACTGACGGTGCAAGCATTAAGGCTTTTAACTCTCAGAGCAATGCCATATTCACTAATACATCGAGTGGGACTATGCCACTTGACAGTGGAAACGGTACTGTAATAATGCCAGATCATGATGTAGTTCTGACTTTGCAACCATGGTTTAGTAACTTGCGAGGCGATACCTCAACACCGGATTTTTAAGGAGTGCTGAGATGACATCAATAACCGTTAATAGAAATGGCATATCAGCATATACCTATGATACTGGAGGTTCTGGAACAATTTCCACTACCTCCGGTACATGGACATCGGTAGGGACAGCCAGAACAATACCGGTATCCGCAATAGGTTCTCTAGTCGGTGAATGGTATATGGTTGGTTATGCTTACAATATTTCAGTGACTGCCGCACCACAGGCAGTTGGTGGTTATTACACTGTTGGATATCCAGTGACTTTCACGGTCAAGAAAACAGTTATCCCGTCCGGTGATGGTGGCAGTTCTGATGAAGACAACAATAATGATACCAATTGGATATCAGAAAACTGGCCATTATTGGCTATAGGCGGTGGTGTAACCGGTATTGTTGCCATAGCCCTTATTAGCCGTTCCGGTTCGAGTGGTAAAAGGAAAAGACGATGATAAAAAGTTCTTCACCTGAAATAATTGAAGAAGAGGTAGGAAGTGCTAAGCTGGTCGTCTTGCTTCATATAGTAAGCACAATTGCTGGCGTCATCGCATTAGTAGTGCTTATGAAGTCACTAACCAAATCGGTAAGTCAGTAGGAGGGCATATGAGCAAGGGAATGGCGACTTTCATTGGTTCACAAGCTATCTCAATAGCAGCCATAATTGCGACCATATTCGTTCTGGTTAGCATGGCTAAGAAATACGACAAATCACAGGAAGTATAACATGAGTAAGATACAAGGACTAATACCACATCAAGAAGAGGTCAGTCCAGCCCTGTATAACGGCATACTGATTATCATGGTTGTCCTGACATTTTGGCTATTTGCCAAACGAAATAGTGTGGGAACAGCGAGGTATGGAAAATGAAACTCAAGAGCAAAGATTTTATAAAGTATGGAGCACTTGCTCTGGTTGTCTGGTTTATCTGGAAATCCCAGCAACCAAAATCTGGAGAAACTGTTAGTATACTAGACTCGAACTAGTTTATAGGTTGTTTGGATTGGAATGGTCTATGAAGAAACTAATTTATGCAACAAGTTACACAGATAACTCATTAGTCATATTTGATGTATCCAATCCATACGACATCAAAAACATTGGAAGTGCAGTTGGTGACTGGGCTACAAAAGCAACTCCATATCATTGTGGTAATATGGTTAAGTTAAGTAATGGAGTTGTTATGGTTGATAACCATGATGTCGGTGGTGTATACAATCTGTTGACTTCAATTAAGGTCTCAGACAGACAGAATCCTTCTGTTATGGATAGCATTGGTTCAGCCATAATGCCACTGAAGACTATTGAAATGTCCAAGGATCGGGTTGGTAATTTCCTGATCGGAACTTCCTATTCATGGGCAGTAACTGGTGGAACCACATGTGTGTTGTCAATAGATTGCTCTTCTCCGGATAATTTGATTTTGGCTGATTATTTTGACGGCAACGAACTTGTATATGGCCGATTCAAATCTGTAGCAACGTTCCATCTTGAAGACTACATTTATGTTCAGACATGGAACAATGACTACTTAAGGGTGTTTGATATCGATAAAGATAATGGCAGTCTTACACTGCTATATTCTATATTATTCAAGCATCCAATCAATGGGAATGACCATATACAGCAAGCCATAGTTGATAACGACAACACGGTATATGCAATCTGTCGAGATACTGTTTATGTCTTCAAGATAATCGATGGTGCAATCAAGTTTATGTCATATCTGGATTTGGAAGACATAGATGGAAACTCAGCTATTTGTTATAGGCTTGTAAAACATGGCAATTATGTTTATCTGTCAGATTATAACTGTCATGCAGTAAGAGTGATAGATGCTTCCAATGTAAGAAATATCTCACAAATTGGTTATCTGACTGGATCTGGTTCTCCAAACTATCTTGGAAACGCATACGATATAAGCGCGTATGGTGATTATGCCTATGTTAGTTGTGAGGGTGATAACTCGCTTACAATCCTGGATATATCAGATCCTACCAATATCTCATATGTAAATAACATCAGTGGAGCTGGAAGCCCGAACTACCTTACCTGGACTGATAACTCAGTCATACATCGCAGACTTAGCGGTGGTGTTGGTGTATGTACTAGAACCAGACAGGCAGTTCGGTAGGAGGTGAATATGGACAAAAAGTGGCTGATTGTTGGAGGTGTAGGGCTGTCAATCGGAGTCGGTTCATTCCTGTTATATAAGAAAAACAAAGCTTCGGCTCAGGAACAGATTCCAGATACTACCGACCAGCA
>CALMFM010000121.1 GCA_937862575.1 uncultured Bacillota bacterium | reverse complement strand
CGCGCAGGATATTGTAGATAATCAGTAAAACAACAGTCATGTGAATCTCCTATTTCTTTTTGTAGTCGTTGATGAATTTTGTCAGTGTTGGTCCAATTAAATCAGATTTTTGAGCCATAAGATAGATTTTGTCTTGAATCTTGACGATTTCACCGTCACAGGCGTAAAGAACGCCACTCAGGAACATCAGGACTTCATTGGCTTCTGATATCAGGCAATCGCTGAAATTGAGTACTATTGGTAGTCTGTGCATTATTTTCTCCGCAAAGTCGTATATTCCTTTGGAATCGGTGACGCGGTAGAAGATCAAATCGTCGAAATCGACATCAGTTGCGGTGATTTTGTTTTTCTTAGAAAACATTCCCATAATCATTCCTCATTTCTAAACAGTATCGAACCAAGTCTCAGATGCGTGGCCCCGCATCTCATGGCTATCTTATAATCATTTGACATACCCATGGATAGATATTGTAAATCAATCCCTAAGGTTTCGTTCAATTCATCTCTTAGGTTGCTTAGTTTCCGGAATTGGCTTTCAATGATTGTTCCGTCATCTGTAAGTTCAGCCATTCCCATCAATCCAACCAAAACTATTTTATCATATTTAGCCATATTTGCACAAAAAGCGCTCACTTCTTCCAAATCCAAGCCCGATTTGCTTGATTCGTTAGAGATATTGACTTCGATAAAACACTTTAAAGGCAGTTTTCGATATTTTTGAATTTCTTCTGCAAGACTGATTCTATCAAGCGAATGTAGATAGTCAATCTTGTCGATGACCTTCTTCACTTTTTTTGATTGAAGATGTCCGATAAAGTGCCAGACAATGTCCAAGTCATGTAAAACATCATATTTTTCCAAAAAAGCTTCAACTCGATTTTCACCAATATTATTTATGCCGAGTTCCACTAATTCATTGACGCCTTCGACATCAGTGTATTTGGTAGCGGCGACAATCGTTCGGCCTTCCGCCTCTTCCAGTACCTGTATGACATTAGTTTTGTTTACCATTGAAAACACTCCTTCACTGACGTTTGCGATTAGCATAAATGTAAATCGCAGAAAAAATAATTAGATATATCGCGAGAATAATGTTTAAAAACGGATTCTCGGATAGAAATAAGATGGCAATGAAAATGCCTATCAAATTTAGCAGATAGAAAATCAGAAAGATGATCTTTCTTTTATTCACTCCGCATCACCTTGTTTCTCAGTTCTTTTAGTCCATATTCGGTTTGATTACCAAACTTCAGCGGTGTTATCGAGATATAGCCGTTTCTGGCTGCCCAAAGATCAGTTCCTTCTTCTGGTGTATATTCGAGGTGGCGCCTTCTTGACAGGTAGTGTTCGCCTTCCTTGATATAATAAAATTCCATAGGTCTAAATCCAAGATCGGTAATGATGATCCCTTTGGTTTTATTCAGACTCTTCTTGACGAAATTCACATTTAGAAGATACTTGTCTGATAATAGATTCTTGTTAAGAATATAGTTCATGACATAATCCAGATCTTTTTTTGCATTAGTGAAATCATCATAATCAGCCGAGAATGCAATCGCAGGTATTCCGGCTTTTATTCCTTCCATGCATGCGCCAATGGTCCCGCTATAAACCGTATCGGTAGAAATATTGAAGCCGTTGTTGATGCCTGATATGATTACGTCCGGACGAATGTTCAATCCGTGAAGAGCTATAACTACGGAATCTGCAGGAGTTCCTGTTACCGAGAAAATGTTTTCTTCATGTTGTTTTACTTCAAGTTTGTCCCAAAACGCACGGCACATCGAACTTCCGGACATATGTTTGTCTGGCGCAACCAAAACCACATCCCCGTATTTTTGTAATCTTTCGTAAAGTATACGGATGCCTTCGGCGTTGTATCCGTCGTCGTTAGTAAGCAATATTTTCATTATAATCTTATCCTGTCCTTTAACTCCTTATTTTGTTTGTACAACAATAGCACACGACCAATTGTATAAACGACATAAATTCCGGTTTCCGTAAGAATTTCGGATATTTCATCTAAAGACATCGGTGATGTTTTCAAAACACTTACGCGTCCCACTTCATGTTTCTTGAGATAGTCGTGAATATTTTTGACCACGATTTCGGTCAAGCCGTTCATGCCGATTTGGAACATGATCGGTTCGGCGTTTGCCAAGGTTCTCAGCTTGGCTTTTTGTTTTCCTGTGTAATCCATATATATTTTCTCCTTTATTGGAACAGTGGCAATAGAACAATCAAACTTACCGAGTAATATATTGACAACGTGATGATGTCGGAAACGGTAGTGATGAACGGACCTGAAGCCACTGCTGGGTCGATTTTTAATTTTGTCATTACAAATGGAATCAAAGCTCCGAGGAGAGTTGAAACCGAAAGTGCTATAAATACAGATCCGGAAGTTACTGTCGCGTAAGTCAAGTCTAAACTGGCAATCGCTCCTTGGGTTATCAATGTAGTCAGGTTGACCATACCGAATATCAGAAGGCCGATGATGAAACCTTGACTTAATCCGGTTCTCAACTCTCTAGATAGATGATATTTAATCTGGTCGGCGTTGGCTTCTTCATTTTTGGTAAGATAACGTATCATAACGGCAAGACTTTGAGTGCCGGTATTTCCAGCCATTCCCAAAATCAAAGGCAAATACACAGCTAACCTTGAAGCAAGTAACAAAGAGCCACCATTTCCTGACAATCTATGTTCGAAAAAGGACAAAATCATCGATGTGATCATCGAAAGCCCCAATAAGATGGTCAACCAAGGCAGTCTTGATCGGACCGATCTCTTGAGATTAGAGTTTTCAATGTCTATTTCAGTATCTGACAAAGCAGCGAACTTGGTATAATCTTCTTCTTCAACAGTTGCGATGATGTCCATCAAATCATCATGGGTGATGATTCCGACAATTTCATCTTCTTCATTGACAATCGGTAACGATGATTCACTGGTTTCTTGCATGATGTTGGCGACGGATTCTTTGTCTTCGGAAGGCAAGACCTTTGGAAAACGGGTTTCCATTATATCTTGAATCATTTCATTCGCTCTTGCGACAATCAAATCTTTCAGTTTAAGATAACCGGCTAATTTCTTTCCTTCAGTCACGTACATAATGGAGATGTAATCGACATTATGGGCATTCTCTGTAACATGTACCATGGCTTCCTTAACCGAAGCGGTAATTGGTATTGTCAGGAAACTGTCAGACATGAAAGCACCGATTTCATCTTCTTCGTAAGCCATGACCTTCATTATGGTCTTGCGTTTTTTTGGATTGATGCGATTGAGCAAAGGCAATCCGGCTTTATTCAGATACTTAAGTAAGTCAACAGCATCGTCCGAATCCATTTTTTCCAAGATTTTGACAATCTTGCTTTCAGGAAGATAAGCGATGATTTCCTCAGCTTCTTCCTCTTCTAGATACTCGAATATCTCAGCGGAAAAATCAGGAGAAACGCTACGGAAAAAAGCGGATATCTCATCCGGTTCCAATTCGATGACGACTCTCGAGACGTCATATACATGGTATTCTTCGAGCTCGGTTTGAAGATTCTCTTCGTTCTTTAAAATGAGATTTTTTATCTCTAACCGATAATCTCTGAGTTCCTCATTAAGCATTTCCATGACTTTTCCTCCTTCCTATAGCAAAGTGTTGACCAAAATTGTGGCCAAACTGAAATATATCAACAAAGATAGAATATCGTTGATGGTGGTGATAAAGGGACCAGAAGCAACTGCCGGGTCCAACTTCAAAAGATTTATTATCAATGGTATGACCGCTCCGGAAACCGTTGACACGATCAAAGCCACATTGATTGACAAAGCGATTACCAAAGCGAAACGTAGTCCCTCGGCAAAATCGATTCCCCTAATGAAATTAAAGAACAAAACGACTGCGAATAACAATACCGCTATGATCAATCCATTGACCAAACCGGTTAGAAATTCATTTAGCAAATGCCTGAACACGCTTTTTTTCTCTTCCAATTGATTTTTAGCGAATAGCCTGATTACGATACCAAGACTTTGCGTTCCGGAGTTACCGGCCATATTGGTTATCAAAGGCATAAAGATTGAGAGAGTCGGTAACAATATGAGAATCTGTTGGTAGCTAGTAATGATACTGCTGGTAATCAGATTCAAGACTAAAAGGGCCAGTAGCCATGGCATGCGCTTCTTGATTGTTTCCCAGACTGTTTCTTTTTCATCAATGGCGATTTCAGTAAGACCGGCCAGGCTGGAATAGTCCATTTCCGATTCATGGCTCAAGGTTTCAATCATGTCGTCGAACGAGATGATTCCGATCAGTTTCATATATTTGTCAACGACCGGCAATAGCTGGAAGTCGTAATTTTGCATGATGACTAAAGCATCTTCTTTGTGAGTGGAAGGATGAACATAGAGTAAATTCTCCGACATCAATTCTGAAATTGGTTTTTCACGATTGTTTCCCGCAAATATGATTTCTTTCAAAGAAAGTGCCCCTACCAATTTGTCATCTTCTGTTACATAGATGTTATTAATATACTCGCATTCAGGAGCTTCAGCTACAACTTTCTTTAAAGCTGATTTAACAGTATCTGATTTGTCTACTTCGATGAAACTGTCATTCATAATTGAACCGACTAGGTCATCATCGAAGTCAAGGTAACTTTTGACGACAACTCTTTTGTCTACTTTGATCAAAGACAAATAAGTAATGCGATCTTCCTCATCTTCAACATAATCGATGATATCGACGAGATCGTCGACCTCCATTTCCTTGAAGATTCTGGCAACGGTAGAAAGACTTGTTTCTTCAAGAATATTGAAGGCGTCTTCAGGAGTAAGTTCCTCGAATACGTCGGCTAAGGTTTTGGATGGAAGGTATGCATAAAGACGGTCGCGATATTCCTTGTTCAACTCGACTAAAGCTTTAGATATTTCATAATCATGATACTGCTCGATTTCTTCCCTAATTTCTTCAAATGGTTTACCACTATCGAGAATATCAATTAGAATCAGCGTGAATTCATCCAAATTCTGCAAATCGTTCATAGGTTTACTCCTTTCTTCTTATTTTTGAAAAAAAAGGCTTTTCAGCCTTATTTTTTGAATCTATCTTTCAGCCAGGAAGGAACGTTTATGTCAGATTTCTCTTCCGGTTCCGGTTTGGTTTCCTTGCCCAGAGGTTTCTTGACTTTCTTTTTCTTATCCTTCTTCTTGTCTGGAATTTCGATTTCCGGTTCTGGTTCAGGCTCAACTTCTTTTACACGAGGAACTTGATATGTAGTTTCCTTGAATATAGGATCTTCACTGAATCCGGTTGCGATTACGGTAACGATGATTTCGTTTCCGAGATCGGAATTGATAGCGGAACCATAGATGACGTTGATATCGGTTGTGGAACTTTTTTGAATTTCTTCAATTACTTCGTTGATTTCATAAAGCGATGCGTCAAATCCGGAAGTAATGTTGACTATGGCGTCGGTTGCGCCGTTGATGGAAGTTTCCAACAATGGCGAACGGATAGCTGCTCTCGCGGCTTCTACCGCGCGGTTTTCACCTTCAGCAAGACCGATTCCCATTAAAGCAGTTCCTTTGTCTTTCATAACCGTTTTGATATCGGCGAAGTCAACGTTGACCACGCCTGGTACGGCAATGATCTCGGTAATACCTTGAACACCTTGACGCAAGACATTGTCCGCCTCGCGGAAAGCGTCTAAATATGGTGTGTTTTTGTCAACTATATAGAATAACTTGTCATTAGGTATGACAATCAATGTATCGACATAAGGTTTTAATTCTTCCAAGCCTTGTAAAGCTACAGAAGCTCTTTTACGGCCTTCGAAGCCAAATGGTTTGGTAACGACACCAATGGTGAGACAACCCATTTCTCTGGCGATTCTAGCGACCACAGGCGAAGCACCGGTTCCGGTTCCCCCACCCATTCCAGCAGTAATGAAGACCATGTCTGTTTCAGCCAGAAGTTCTCTGATTTCATCTTCAGATTCTAAAGCGGCTTGTCTTCCGACATCCGGATTGGCGCCGGCTCCCAAGCCCCTGGTAAGGGTCTTGCCTAATTGGAGTCTGATATCGGCTTTGGAAAGTCTTAAGACTTGAGCATCGGTGTTCATAGCGACAAATTCAACGCCGCGGACTTCATTTTCGATCATCCTGTTTACAGCTGATCCGCCTCCGCCTCCGATACCGATGACTTTTATAGTAGGTTTTTGATTAAACTTATCATCCATATTGAACATAGTGTTCCCTCACTTTTTAGACTCTTATAACTATCTTATCATAGAATAATAAAGAAATAAATATAATAATCGAAATTATCGCTTATGATGGTAATATTTGCGGAAAAACTCGTTTTTAAATTCTTGTAGTCTATCTTCTTTAATCGCTTCTCTTATCTGATGCATCAGATTCTTGAGAAAATAGAGATTATGATAGGTGACGAGTCTTTGTCCGAGTATCTCTTTGCCTTTAAGAAGATGCCTGATATAGCTTTTTGTATGGTTCTTACAGACGAAGCAATCACATTCCGGGTCAAGTGGTGACATGTCACTTTCGTAGGTTGCGTTCTTGATCACTATCTTTCCTTCGGAAGTCATAGCGGTTCCATGTCTGGCGATTCTTGTCGGCAAAACGCAATCGAACATGTCGATTCCATTCAAAACACCCATGATCAAGTCATCAGGTGATCCAACACCCATCAAGTAACGTGGTTTGTTCACAGGCATGATTTCTTTCAAGTATTCGAGCATGTCGTACATTTCCTTCTTGGATTCGCCGACGGAAAGACCGCCAATCGAATATCCTGGAAAATCGATTTTAACCAATTCCTCGACGCAATGTTTTCGTAAATCCTTGTATGGACCTCCTTGAACTATGCCAAATAAAGCTTGATTATCTGGAAATTTATGGACTTCTTTTCCTCTTTGCGCCCATCTAATCGTTCGTTCGACTGATTGTTTCATATAATCGTATTCGGAATGGAAAGGTGGACATTCGTCGAAACTCATGATTATATCGGCGCCGAGATTATTTTGAATCTCAATCGCTTTTTCTGGTGCTAGATGCAAAGTCGCACCACTAAGATGATGCTTGAAAGTGACTCCCTCTT
>CALMFM010000120.1 GCA_937862575.1 uncultured Bacillota bacterium | reverse complement strand
AGATCGGCCTTGCGTATTTCGGGGCGAGGTGGTATGATGCGGATATGGGAAGGTTCATAAGCTGTGATCCGATTTCTACGAATCTCAGTTCGCCTCAGAACCTCAATAAATATCATTATTGTCTGAACAGCCCGGTGAATTATACGGATCCGCTAAGCTTGACTGAAGATGATTATACAATATATGTTACTGATACAGCGTTAGTTTACGCTCCAATTAATGATTATCAATTTGAATTCGAAGTAGATTTCAATATAAATATCTCTAGTCTAGAACCTGTATCAGGAAATTTTTCCGGTTATATGCCAGGAGGATCTCCTTCAATAATATTTCCTGAAATAAGTTCAAGGCCTGGGGAATATGGAGGTGGAGGAAATATTACAAATGCTGAAAGAACATTCCAAGAAGCAGAGAGAAACTTCACTGAGATGGATGCAGCATTACAATCATTTATGCAGAGGACGGGAAGAAATAAAATGAGAGCCATCGCTATAGTTCAAAGAGGAGGAAAGAAATTCGCGTTTGATCACTTTGTTCTTGCCATTGAAGATATAAGAAATCCAACAAAATTTGCTGTTTATCATATGAATAAAGATAAGGAAAAGTACCAATTCGCTGGGGTATTTGACGCAAGAACAGTGGCTGAATTATTTATAGATCAATTTGCTATTGCCCGTATGATTACATTTGATTTAGAAAATGCTTTTACGCTCGAACAACAAGCAATAGATTATAAGAATAAACATTCAACATGGTCTATAGTTCCCATTTTTAAAAATATGTCAAATTGTGTCTTTTTCGCAAAATTTATGCTTCCACTAGGTAGTTATGATATTCCAGAATATATATATACACCCAAAGAGCTTTTTGATTATTTGGATTCACTGCAATATTGAAGATTATTAGGAGTCGAATATGAAAGCAATGATTATTATCTACGCAATTGTGTCAGTTATATGTTTATCAATAATAATAAATAGCATAATTAAAATAATAAAGAAAAGAGGAAGAATACAATATAGTATTTTTGAGTATATTATTATTATCTCATCTATTGCATTGTTTGTTTTATTAATTACAATAAATAAAAATCTAATACTAACGATTCCACTTGTTATTATGCCCGGTTACATGGGAAGCATATTATTAAAAATGATACATTTAAAAGGAATTCGTAATTTAAATATTTTCGATAAAATTGTGTTTTTACCTTGTATACTAGCCTTTTTAATATTATCCGTGACAGTAATATCATTGTTAATTTCACTATTACTTCCGCACAATTATCAGCTCAATGTAGGTGAAATACCCTCCAATATCAAGAAGATATTGTTCATTAATCGGAAAAATTATGATGATCCGCGTTATTGTAAGACGATTAATGCGGAATATAAAATCAATCGATCAAGGATCCAATTTATTGAAGATCCTACAAACGGCGTTCGTGTAAATAGAAATTATATTCCGAGATTATTTCATGATAATAATAATATACATTATCTCTATCATGAAGCGAACCAAACATGCGATTTATTATATAAAGGTGACCAATTTGTTTTATATAAAAAATATAAAAATATTAAACTAACAAAAAATAAATTCGAACATGTTGAGGTAACGAATTACCAAGATCCGAATAACCCGAGTACAATTATTTATACAGGCCCTTCAATATTATTTCAAGATGACAATTATCATTTGCTGGAATATTATTATTATAATTACGATGTATTTCGTCATGTTATTAAAAGCGGTGATAATATATATTTATATTTTAAGAAGAATATCTATAAAATTGATAAAGAATATATTTGGAAAAAAATATATAGCTGCTCACAAGGACACTCATACTTTGTAAATGCTACTGGATTACAAAATATGCAAATATTTGATGACAAATTATTTATCATTGAGAATGTGTTTTACCCGGGGATAATTACCCAATTCTTTGATGAAAGTATAGGTTGTGTACTCTTTCCTAAAATTACTGTAATGATAATTCTAGATATTAAAACAGAGAAAATTATAAAAAAATATTATTTACCCAAAGATCAATATGATGCTGGTGTAGAAGATAATAGTAAAAAAGTTACATTATGGATTTCAAATATGGGAGAGTATCCTTTCAGAGTATTAAACGATGATCGAATTATCGTGAGCGGCAAATACATTATTGACCTTCCCAAAAGGGAAATTGAGTATTTGAAATATGATATTCCGGACAATCCGATCTTTAATCGAGGGGATAGTTGGGGATATGAATGCTCTGCCGTAGATTTTATTATCATACCACAAGAGTAATATTGGTTCGGACGAGAGAGAAGGAGAAGTCACTTAGATAAAGTGATGGAAATGCAACATAGGTTTTAATAAAGGGAGCAGAAGGACGGTTGTTGCAGGAGTAGCAAAACAGTGTAAATATTTCGATATATCCTTTATTATAGGGATAGAATACAAATACTGGATAGGAGGGAGCAGTAGGGGATTTAAAATTGGATTTCTTCCCCGGATTATGATATAATACTCTGTATTTAGAAGGAGCCGTGAAGATTTAGAAATGAAAATGCAATTTTTACAGCCTCCGCCTCTATATTCCTCTGGAGATAAAAGTAAAAAAATAATGACCAATCCTGTGGATGCATATCCTTATACCGGCGGGATCATTGGGAACGATGCGGAGGATCACCTTGAATACGAACCTGCAGCTGAAGCGCTTGCAGAAATGAAACTCACGCCATACACAGGCCTTGATTCCGAACCATTGATCCGTTATCTCTACACAGGAAGGGAGTACAACATAGAGACGGGAGATTACTACTACCGCGCCCGTATTTATGATCAGTCGGTGGGCAGATTCGGGGGGAAGGATCCAGTTAAGTCACCAAACCTATACTATTACTCAAATGGTAATCCATTAATGTTTATCGATAATTCTGGTTGCCGGACAGAACTTCCAACACATTTCCCATTACCTTGGAACATCTATTTTGGCCCCGGAGCAACTTACAATCCTGAGCAGTTTATTGTTCTATTTGGGAATTATATTTTATTTCCGGCATTAATATCATATATTACAGGTTCTTCGGTATGGGTCTTATATCCAAATAATGCAAGTGCAGATAACCCTAATTATATGGCAGACATAAATCAATGTGATAAGCAAAACCACGGTTGTAACAAGTGCTGTAAAAATTGGGCCGATTTACACAGTAGTATTGATGAAACTAAATGCCATCAGGCATGTGCTGAGGAAACAAAAAAATGTAAAAACGAAGTAGATAATAAATATGGTGATAGCAGAGAAACAAATACGGCAGATACAGGAAAAATGTGGGATGATGTAAAAGTAAACTGTTGGGGTGAATAAATGAGAAGAACCACTTTTGTGCTTTTAATGTTAAGTGTTCTTTCTATACTGACTCCAAGGACATTGACCCATGATAAAGACATAGAGAAATTCCATAACCTCATTGATAAAGATAAGCCTTTAAAATCAATCACTGCTTTTGCCGAATCCCCGTCGATCAATAAAGACGTCAAGGCAATGATAGAATATGAAATATTAAAATTAAGGGGTGACTACTATGATATATATATGCTAGGGAAAAATCTTAGTGTGCTGGATATCTATGACTTATTGAAAGAAGAATACAATATAATACTATTGAATTTATTTAAAAAAACCGAAGTCGATTATTCTATAAATATGTCGGAAAAAGGAAAAGATATCATCGATTACAATATTCGAGAAGTTTATTCAAAAGACTTTTATGATATTATTCAGAAACATAGGAATAGAGTGTTGAAGAAAGATGAACTAATCAGTTATCTCAGAAATACTGAGAAATACTATATGAACAAAGTCCTTTTATACATTTTAACGCAATATGCAGGTAAAAATGAATATGCCCAAATAATAAAGTCATTAATAAAAATACACTGCTTAAATCAATCTAAATACAAATATTTTAAAAGTAGAATAAAAGAGATAAAACAGTACTCCCAAAAGACTATAGGTCGAAATAAATATAAAAATATACTACTATCTGATGAATTATTTTTATACAAAATCGTTGACCTTTCAACTGAACTTCTTACTAAGATAAGCAAACCTAATAAATGCTTATATGAATGTATTATTATCCGGAAGATCCGAAATAGGATATTTGAAGAAAAATATAATGAGGCAATGAAAATGATATCTGAGAATAAGGACAGATACCCAGACAATAAAACATTCGAGTATTATGAAAACCTTATTAAGCAAAGAAATGAAAAAGAAAAAGGGAAGTAAATACTTCGGATATGAGGAAATATCATCGGAGGAGGCGCTTTTGTATTCGAGATATGAAGACAATGGTTCAAGCGTGTATATATATGCTCAGTTATTTTATTGCGGGTTAACGGGTTGGCAAGTGGCTTACCTGCGAGTTAGGAAATAATGAAACTCACGCCATACACAGGCCTTGATTCCGAACCATTGATCCGTTATCTCTACACAGGAAGGGAATACAACATAGAAACAGGGGATTATTATTATAGATACAGGATGATGGAGGCGGGGATTGGGCGGTTTACATCGAAGGATCCGATACCATTCATCAACAGATATAGGTATGTTGATAGTGCTCCACTAAAGTACATTGATAAATATGGCTTGGTGGGCATAGGAGAGGCTGTTGCTGCCGCCGCTGCTGCTGGTGCGACAGCAGGGGTATTAATTGAAGAGGTAGATCCACTTGCAGCCGCAGTAAGTGGAGCTTTTGGTACTGCATTAGGAGCGGGAGTGTTGGCAATTACAGGGAATATATTTGCAGCGGGTTACATAGGAGGTGTAGGGGCATATATTATGTATGAAGCGATTGACAATCCGGATTCTTCTCCTGTAGTAGATAATTTCTATTCTCTACCTGTGGAGAGCAGGCATGCTTACTAGAAGGAAAGAAATCGATTGGTTTTTACTGTTAATATCCTGTCAGATAATATGCCTCTTAGCCATAATCATCAAACCCCCTTCTTTAATTAGAGAATTTGTGAATCATTACCCTTCCATATTTTACCAATATGTAATATTTATATTTATGATGTTATTTTCAAAGGGAGTTCAAAATGAGAAGCCTCGAGGAGTATTAATTACATCATTGCTTGTAGCAATGTTAGGGGGGATATTAATAATAAAGAATAAAAATGATGATTTGTCTGGATTAATGAATATGATCTATATTTTATCCATGATGATTCTTACAAGACAGTATAGTGCTAAGAAAGCTTTAAAGATATCTGATACACTGTATTTAACCTATAACATCTATCTACTTCTATTGCTAATTATTCTATTCGGTTATTTAATATTATGAATATGATTCAGAACCTTCAGTACAGCCGTTATGACGGAAGCGGTTCAAGCGTTTATGCGGTGAAATTAGGGGTGGAAAGGATTATGACCAATCCTGTTGACGCTTATTCTTATAATTCCGGTATTGAAGGGAATGATACGGAAACACATCCCGGCTTTACGGAAGAGCCCACGCCTGAAGCCCTCGCGGAGATGAAACTCACGCCATATAAGGGATTATCATCAGAAACGATCATACGCTATCTTTACACAGGCAGGGAGTACAACATTGAGACAGGGGATTATTATTACAGATACAGGATGATGGAGGCGGGGATTGGGAGGTTTACATCGAAGGATCCTGTTGAAAGAAGAAAATATTATTCATATGTCCTAAATAATCCTATTAATTATTTCGATAGTATGGGAACTAATACTACAAAGGATATCTTTATTTCTTCAGATTTTTTTAATGAAATAGAGGAAACAACAGCTTTACTAATAGAAGCATTAATATTAATACCATATGAAGATAATAGTAAATTCAAACACTGCTATGGGGCGTGTCTATTGACTAATTGGCTGGGGGCTCGATTGACATTATTGCTGCAAAGTACATGGGAAAGTATTAGTGGTAAACAGGGGGATTGGGCAGATGATAATTTCTCTGCGCTAATGGGTACAGGGATAAGTCGTTCGGGTATGAATTGTGCTGCCGGTTGTGCCTTATATCAAAATATGTGGGCAGAAATGCCATCTGCTCTCGAAACAATTCAGCATGACGTAATTTCCGAATACAATAGGAATCAGGAATCATGCACAATGGAGATTAGAACTACTCCATGGGAGGCGTCAATTCAGACGTCAACAAGATGAAGAAAATAATAATACCAATACTGATTGGGACAGGCGCTGCAATAATTACTTGTATGCTTGGTTTCTATTATGTGTGGCATAGAATTAATTCTCTCTCAGATATAAAACCATTATTAAAGCAGGCAAAAAACATATGTCATATGTGGGACAATATTAATATGCGCATAAATATAGATACATTGGAAAATAAAATCGGTCGCCCTTATGCTATAATAAAATACTATGACAATAGCCAAATATTATATTATAAGGGTCCAAATCCATTAACTGGAAATCACTCATTTACGAAATTGAATGAACTTAATAACCTTAAGATTATTAAAAAGAAGATGATATATGAAGAATATGATTACTATGAGTTTTATTTAAATCCTAAAGAAGAGTTAGAGGCTTTTACTCATTATGGTGAATCATTAAATGTTGAAAGTATCTATGGTAATATAAAAGGAAGTCCGCTCTGCAATTATTTAAACGAAAAACAAAAAAGAAGATTTAGCGAAATAATTATTGCAGAGCATGGAAAAGAAACTGTTTTTAAACTCATGGGGGAAAGCGATAAGGAAGAGAAAATTGACGACTCTTTAAAAATATCCTTCTATCAATACTATCCTTTGAATGAATTCTCTTTGCTAAGAATGATTACTCAAGAAGGTGTAGAAGGCGGAGAAAAAGTAGCATATTCAGTAGTAATTGATCAAGATGGTTTTGTTAAGACAAAGATTGATTATATTGAGGAAATTGGCTATTTCAAGGATGAAGAGATTCGAGGGTATGACAATATCCAAAGATATTTAGAAAACATAAAGTAAAAGAGGATATTGAGGAGGCGCTTTTGTATTCAAGGTATGAGGGCCGGGGCAACGGTTCGAGCGTTTATATGGTTAAGACGGGGGTGAGAAGGGTGC
>CALMFM010000119.1 GCA_937862575.1 uncultured Bacillota bacterium | reverse complement strand
TGGAAATGAATATCACTGAATTCATGTCAGAGCATCGCGAATATAATTATTTTGGGACCGATGTTCATAATGGAATTGATATTCGCGATTGGCCTTCAGTTAATGGAAAAATAGCTATAGTATTGGGTAATGAAGGCAGTGGCCTTAGAAAAGAAATAAGTAAATCGACCGACTTCAATATTACCATTCCAATGGTAAGCACCGAATCACTTAATGTAGCCATCGCTGGCGGAATAATGATGTACGAAACCTTTAGGAGGAAATGAAATGGAATACATTTTTGAGAATAATCGCATTTATGCCGAACAAGAAGATCACCTGCTTTTGGCAGAAGTAACTTTCCCGGCAAGAGACGAGACAAGAGTCAATATTGATCATGTTTATGTCGATGCCAGTTTGAGAGGTCAAGGTGTCGCATCAGATTTGATGTTGTTAGCATACAACTACATCAAAGGTAAGAATCTTAAGATAATAGCCAAGTGCCCTTATGCCATTAGCTGGTTTAAAAGATTCGAACAATATCAGGATATCGTAATCAATGTTAAGACCAAAAGAAATGAATAGTTTTAACTTGTCTTTATAATATCTATATGATATAATGTTTTTAGCATAAAGTAGAGTGAGAGGGTCATCCCCTCTCTTTTTAATGGAAAGGCGGCTATATGAATATCCAAGAATTAAAGGAAAAGATCAAGACATTTATTGAAAACCTCGGTTATGGTTTATATGATCTCGAATACAAAAAGAAAAAGAATGGTAGCATCTTAACTGTGTATATTGACAAAGACGAAGACATCAATATCGACGATTGCGTCAACGTGACTCACGAGTTAAGCCCTTACTTGGACGAAATCGATCCGATTGAAGAAGAGTATATGCTTGAAGTCGCTTCTGCAGGAGCCGAAAAAGAACTTAGGACTTCGGATAAGGTTTCCAAGTCAGTCGGCAAATATGTCCATGTTGAAACTTATGAACAAAAGATGGAAGGCATGCTCGAAAGTTTCGATGGTAATGAATTAACACTTAGAATAAAAAACAAGGCAATCAAAATAAATTATGAAGATGTCAATCTCATTAGATTGGCCATAAAATTTTAGGAGACAGAAATGATAAGTAAAGATTTTTTCAAAGCTTTGGAAGTATTAGCTGAAGAAAGACAGATCGACAAGGAAAAGATTCTGGAAATATTCGGAAGAGGGCTTATCAATGCTTATAAGAAAGCTTACGACGGCAAGACAAACGTCGAAGTTGTTTTCAATGAGGAAAAAGCGGAAATCCTTTTGGTTTCAAGATCATTGGTTGTTGAAGATGTCAACCCGGAAGCCGAAGAAGGTTCTCAGATTTCTCTAGAAGAGGCTAGACAAACAAAGAAAAATGCCAGAATCGGCGATGTGATTGAAGAAAAAATCACACCAAAGAACTTCGGTAGATTAGCTGCTTCAAGCGCAAAACAAATCCTTACACAAGGATTGAAACAACTCGAAAGAGAAAGAAACTTCGAAATCTTTTCGGAAAAATGTGGAGAGATGATCATAGCCGAAGTGGTCAGAGTCAATGATGATTTCGTTACTTTGGATCTTGGGTTCGATACTGAAACATCTATTCCTGCAAAGGACCTTTTACATGAAGACGTATTCTTAGGAAATCAAATCAGAGTTTATATCACAAAAGTTGAAGAAACTACAAAGGGACCTAAGGTATACGTTTCAAGAACGGATAGAAACCTTGTCAAACGTTTGATGGAAAATGCAATTCCGGAATTGCAATCGGGAGTTATCGAAATCAGAGGACTTGCGAGAGATCCTGGTGACAGATGCAAGGTCTGCGTATCAACCAATAATCCTGAGGTAGACCCTGTAGGTGCTTGTCTTGGTAAAAACGGATCACGCATCAAGGATGTAATCGACAATCTTAATGGTGAAAAAATGGATATCTACAAATGGAGTGATAGTTCAAAAGAGTTGGTATCCAATTCGCTTCAACCTGCTCAAACATTGATGGTCAAAATCAATGAAATGGAGAAATCGGCTCTGGTTATAGTGGCTGACGACCAATTGTCGCTGGCAATTGGAAAGAAAGGTCAGAATGCCCGTTTGGCTGTTCAATCTTGCGGTTGGAAGATAGATATCAAGTCTGAATCAGACGCCAAAATCCAAGGTATTGAAATCGGGGAATAATGATGCGTGTGAAGAAGATTCCGATGCGTAAATGCGTCGTAACCAATGAAAGTTTTGAAAAGAAATCATTGTGGAGAGTCGTAAAAACACCAGAGGGCACGGTCATCTTTGATCGTTCCGGCAAAGCGAATGGCAGAGGAGCCTACTTGTCAAAATCCAAAGAAGTTATCGAGAAAGCAATCAAAACGAAGATATTGAACAGGCATCTGGAAACAGATATCCCAGAATCTGTTTATCAGGAATTGCTGAAAGATTTGGAAAATGGACAAGGATAAGGTAATCCAATTTCTGGGACTTTGTCGTAGAGCGAACAAACTAGTTTCCGGAGAAGCTTCAGTCATCGATATGATTAGAAAAAACAAAGTGAGACTCATATTCCTAGCGAGCGACACTTTGTCAAGCACAACAAAAAGAATTACTGACAAAGCGAGTTTCTACAAAGTCAGGTTGAACAGCGATTTCAACAGCGAGGAACTCAACAAAGCCATTGGTACTAATAATCGAAAAGTGATCGGGATTACCGACAACAACTTTACTAATATGATATTAGGTCAATTAGACAGATAGAAAGAGGTGGTAAGATGGCTAAATACGTATCAAATAAATTAGCACACAAAACCAAACCAAGCAACAAGGCCGCACCAATCAAAAAACCAAATCGACCGATGACAAAATCGCAACCGGTGATAAAAGATATCACTTACAAGAGCGGTATGACAGTCGTTGATTTGGCTAAAGAGATGAATAAACCGGTATCGGAAATCATCAAGAAACTGATGTTCATGAGAATAATGGTTTCACAAACCCAAGAAATCGGCAGAGAAAACGCCGAATTATTGGCTATGGAATATGGACTCGAAGTCAAGAATGAAGTCATTACCGACCAATCAAGATTCGAAGAAATAGAAGAACTAGACGATCCAAAAGATTTGGTCGAAAGACCGGCAGTTGTAACAATCATGGGTCACGTAGACCACGGTAAAACTACACTGCTTGACAATATTCGTAACACCAGAGTTGTTGCATCCGAAGCCGGAGGCATAACTCAACATATTGGTGCTTACCAAGTTAAACGCCATGGGAAGGCCATTACCTTCATTGACACACCTGGACATGCCGCTTTCACTGAAATGCGCGCCAGAGGTGCAAAAATAACCGATATCGTCGTATTGGTTGTAGCTGCCGACGACGGAGTAATGCCGCAAACAAGAGAAGCAATTGACCATGCCAAGGCATCTGATTGCGCAATTATCGTGGCTGTAAACAAAATCGATAAAGCCGGAGCCAATCCTGACCGGGTCAAACAAGAATTAGCCGACATCGGGTTATTACCGGATGAATGGGGCGGTGAAATTCCGTTCTGCAATGTTTCCGCATTGAAAGGAACCGGGATCCCAGAATTATTGGATACCATCCAATTAGTAGCTGAAATGTTGGAACTGAAAGCCAATCCGAAACGAAAAGCATCGGGAACGGTAATTGAAGCCAAACTCGATAAAGGAAAAGGTCCGGTTGCGACCATCCTTATCAACAATGGTACTCTAAGAGAATCCGATTCGTTTGTAGTTGGTTCAACTTACGGAAAAATAAGAAGAATGTCAGACGACCTCGGTAGAAAAATTGAATCGGCATTGCCAGGAATGGCTGTGGAAATAATCGGTCTTCAGGATATTCCGATGGCTGGAGATTCATTCAAAGTATTCGAAGATGAGAAAGTAGTCAAAGATTTGGCTGCGCAAAGAAAAACACGTGCATTTGATGAGCACCATCAGGAAAAACAAACCTTGACTTTGGAAGAATTCTTCTCTAAACAAGAAGGAAATCTCAAAGAATTGAAACTTATCATCAAAGCCGACGTACAAGGTTCAATTGAAGCTTTCCGTGGGGCGGTTGAAAAGATAAACATTGAAGGAGTCAATATCGAAGTTGTCAGATCCGGAGTAGGGGCAGTAACCGACACAGATGTGCTTTTGGCTGAAGCCTCACAAGCCATCATTATCGGATTTGGCGTTGTCGCCCCTGCGACAGTACGCGATCTAGCCGCTGAAAAAGGCATCGAAATCAGAAATTACCGTATTATATATGAAGCTTTGAATGACATTGAAGCGGCAATGAAAGGTATGCTCGATCCGGTATTTGAACAAAAAATTATCGGTGAAGCAGAAGTTCGTGAAGTATATAACGTAAGTAAAATCGGAACAATTGCCGGATGTATGGTGACTAACGGAGTGATGCAAAGAGATTCAATGGCTAAACTTGTGCGTAACGGAATCGTAATCTATGAAGGAAAAATCGGTTCTTTGAAACGTTTCAAGGATGATGCGAAAGAAGTTAGAACAGGATTCGAGTGTGGTATAACTCTGGATAACTATAACGACATCAAAATCGGAGACATCATCGAAGCCTCTACAATGAAAGAGGTGTAATCATGGCTAATGTAAAACATCTTGAATCAACGGTTCAAAAAGTTGTAAGTGAAATAATCAGAGACGAAGTCAAAGATGATCTGGGTTTCCTGACTGTAACCGGAGTTAAAATAACCAACGAGCTATCTTTCATGTATATTTACTACACTGTGTTCGGAAATGAAAAAGATATCGAACGCTCTCAAGAAGCATTGAAGAGAGCAAATGGTTTCATCAAGACGCAGATTGCTCATCGAGTGAAGATGCGTAAGGTCCCGGAACTGGTCTTTAAATTTGATGAATCATATCAAAAGGGATCAAGAATCGACAATTTAATAAGACATATAAAGTAAACTTCAGACTTTCTGAAGTTTTTCTTTTTATTTGCAAGAATCAAGGGGTTTTGCTATAATTTGTATATAATGAACGAGATATTAAAAGAAAAGATCAAGAGTCTTCCTGAGAAGCCTGGAACCTATCAAATGCTTGATGGTACCGGTAAAATAATATATGTTGGTAAAGCCAAGAACCTACGTCGCAGAGTAGGTTCCTATTTTGTCGGTGTCCACGATGAAAAAACGACCAGATTGGTCAGGGATATTGTTGATTTACAATATATTATCACTAGCTCCGAAAAAGAAGCGTTTCTTCTGGAAATTTCTCAAATAAAGAAACATGTCCCGAAATACAATATCCAATTCATTGGCGACAGCACATACCCTTATATAGAAATAACCGAAGAAAAATATCCTAGGTTGAGAATAACTAGAACTGCCTCTAAAAATCGAAAGAATATTTTTGGTCCTTTTCCAGATTCTTATTCAGCCAACCAAACGCTGAAAGTTCTAAACATAATCTTCCCGTTCCGAAAATGTGACCGTATGCCTAAAAAGACCTGTCTTTACTATTTTATCCATCAATGCTTAGGTCCTTGTGAATTCGAAGTTTCTCCGGAAGAATATAAGACAATGGCGAAAAAAGTCAAAAGTTTCCTTGCGGGTAATACAAAAGAATATCTTGAACTCTATAAAGAAAAAATGGATGAGCATTCGCGTAATCTTGAGTTTGAAAAGGCATCGGAATACCGCGATTTAATAACCGCTATCGAAAAAACAACCGAGCAGCAACAAGTTATCTTCCCGGATATTCTTAATAGAGATATAATTAATTGGGTTACATATGATAACTATGTCACCGTTAATATCTTGTTTATGCGCCAAGGACGTTTGTTGTTTTCAAGATCAAAAATTATTTCATACTATCTGAATCCTGAAGAAGTTTTAATCAATTATCTAGCCGAACATTATGACAAGAATCCGTTGCCAGATGAAATACTCTTGCCTCCTGGTTTCGACTATGATGTCTTTAAGGAAGTGTTTGGAGATATTATCTTCACTCCTCAACGCGGAAAGAAAAAACGATTGTT
Source organism: uncultured Bacillota bacterium (assembly GCA_937862575.1). Taxonomy (GTDB): domain Bacteria; phylum Bacillota_I; class Bacilli_A; order Izemoplasmatales; family Hujiaoplasmataceae; genus 4572-104. Next base: position 6,054 of record CALMFM010000119.1, on the reverse strand, counting down.
GGAAATGGCTGAAGAAAATGCAAAAGTCCATATGGAGAATAATCTTAAGACGTTCTTAAACAAAGAGAACAAGACTATTTTAGCTATGTCTGAATTAGAATCCGTACTTGGAATCCCTTCTTTAAAGAGAATTGATGCATTTGATAATTCCAATACAGCCGGACAAGATTTGGTCTCAGCTATGGTTGTGTTTGAAAATGGACTTCCGAACAAGAATCAATATCGTAAATACAAAATCAAGACTGTAGAGAATTCCGATGATTATCATATGATGCAGGAAGTTTTATACAGAAGATATCAAAATATGCTTATGGAAGACTTAGAAAAACCAGACTTGATTATAGTTGATGGTGGTATCCATCAATTACGTGCCGGTAAAGAAGTGCTTGGACAATTGGGGGTTAATATCCCAATTATCGGTCTCAAGAAGGATGATTATCATAAAACAGACGCTATCATCAACGAAGCTGAAAAAATAATCAAGTTGGACCGCCACAGCAATCTTTATTCATTGTTATATAAAATACAGGAAGAAGTGCATCGATTCGCAATCAGCTTCCATCGAAACGTGGCTTCCAAATCAATCTACGCTTCCATACTTGACACGATTCCAAAAATCGGTGAAGCAACAAAAGAAAAACTATTGAAAAAATATAAAAACTTAGAAAATATCAAGAATGCTTCTAGAGAAGAACTTAAAGAATTAAGGCTTACAAACGAAGCCATAGACAATCTGTTTCTCGCCTTGAAAGATGTGAAAAACCGTTGATCTATGATATAATACTGATGGTGATATAATGACAGAAAAGGCATATGGCATCCTACATGGTGTGATTGAAGAAAAACGCATAATCGAAATAAGATCACGCCGCAGAGTTGATTTCTATTACATGAGCAAAGGGATGTTCAAGAATTTCATGATGTATTTTACAGCTGGGATGTATGTATTCCTGACTGTCAACAAAACCCCTAAAATCCAAAAGGGGCTTTTGGTTAAAAATATTATCAGTATTGACAAGGTAATATCGCCTGATAAAAATCATCCGAAAATCTATTATGACATCTCGCTAATCAAGTCGGGAGTCAAGAACGTTCTGAACGACAAAAGAAACCGTCTATTTATTGATTTCGAGATGAGCATGCCACCATATTCAAACTATGAGAACTTCATTTCGGAAATCATCCAAGTAGGATACGTTCTAACAGATACTTTTGGAAAAGAGATAAGCCGATACTCAAGTTATGTTAAGCCGAGTTTCTTTCCGGAAATATCCCTTCGAACAATCAAATTTCTCCATATAACACAAGAAGAAATCAATACCGGAGTGACTTATAAGGATTTATATTCTAATTTATATGGAATATATAGAAACTATAATCCCGCGGTATACGTATGGGGAAAGAACGACCAACTAGAGTTGGATAAAGCCAATAAGTTGCATAAACTTCGAAATTTCACTAAATCCATGCGGTTTATCGACTTGTTGAATCTCCACAAGATCTATTATGGCTTAAAGAATGACATTGGCCTATTCAATGCTTATAATCTATATTCGGATGTTGATCTATCCGACCAAAAACACGATGCATTTGAAGATGCTTTGGTAACTAAAGAAATATTTATAAATTTTAAAGAAGTATGCGATAAAAATATCCAAATAGATATCAAAAACAATCAGTAAAACCCGAGGAATTCGGGTTTTTATTTTGTTTATAAAAATATATTAAATTGTTATTGACAATTATTATCAATAGTGATAATATAATCACGTATGATAATGTTATTGTAATTGATAACAGAAAGAGGAAATCATGGAAAACGAAGCAATCAAAAGCATGTTAAATCCGGTGAGAATCAAAATCATTCAAGAGATTGGCTTTCGAAAAGAAGCCACAACAAAGGAAATCTCTGAAATATTAACTGATGTTCCGCAAGCAACTCTTTACCGTCACATCGCAAATCTTGTAAAAAACAAAATATTGGTTGTCTCTCAAGAAAATCAGGTTAGAGGAATTATCGAAAAAGTATATAAAGTAAATGAAAACTTGAAATCCGATTTAAAATTAGATGCAGAAAAATTGTCAATTGACGATCTTTCAAGAATGTTCATCCGATTTATTTTGGAACTTCTGGTCGATTTCGACAGATGTGCTGCAAATAAGAAGAAGGTAACGGACTTGCATAGAAAAATAGGGTTTACTAGCACTTCAATATATTTGAGTGACGATGAACTAGCGGAAATGATGACAGAAGTTAGCCAAGTATATATGAAACGATTCAATAATGAGAAAACTGACAAGCGCGAACTGAGGAAGATATCCAACATCGTTAGCACTAGCCAGAATTGTTAGAATTCAGGGAGGAATACATTATGCCACAAGATCTTATATTATATGTGATACCATTAGCTATCATCCAATTGACTATTCAGGTATTCGCACTTGTTAATGTAAGTAAAAAAGAAACGAATGAGATCAGATTTGAAAGTAAACTGGTTTGGGTTCTCATAATCATCTTCGGATCGATGTTGGGAGCGATTGCTTATTTCTTGTTCGGAGGAAATCCAAATGGCCAAGACAGCGGTCAAGATTAGTAATCTTACTAAAGTGTTTGATGACTTGGTGGCCGTTGACAAACTAAGTCTTAGTGTACCCGAGGGAGCCATCTATGGGTTTTTAGGACCTAATGGTGCAGGTAAAACGACAACACTCAAAATGGTTGTAGGAATGACAGAACCAACAAGTGGAGAAATAGAAGTGTACGGAAACAAACTCACTTTTGGAAGTCATAAGTTTCGTGAAGACATCGGTTTTCTTCCAGATGTTCCCGGTTTCTACGATTGGATGACCGCTAAAGAATATCTTAAGTTTGCTGGTAGTCTTTATAACATACCAAACACAGTCTTGAAAGACAGGATCAGGGACCTGCTTCAAACTGTTGGTTTGACAAAGAGTCAAAACAAGAAAGTCGGAGGTTTTTCACGGGGAATGAAACAACGACTAGGAATTGCACAGGCTCTTATTAACAATCCGAAAATCGTGATTCTCGATGAGCCGGTATCGGCTTTGGATCCGATTGGAAGAAAAGAAGTGATGGACATAATCGCTTCGCTAGCAGGAAAAGTCACAGTATTTTTCTCTTCTCACATCTTGGCTGATGTCGAAAGGGTATGTGATCATGTTATTATCATCAAAGATGGAAGGAACATGTTGGAAGATTCAGTGGAGAACATCCGAAACCTATCTAAATCAAGAGAAATGGAAATGGAATTCGAAAATGATGAAGCCAAATCATTCCAAGATAGTATTAAGAATTCAGGTTGGGTAGAAAAGTTAGACATTGAAGGGAAAAAAGCAAAAATAAAAGTCAATGATCTTGATAATGCAAGAGTCGAGATCAACAAATGGATTTGCCAAAATAATATAATGCTAAAGAAATATATAGTAGCTGAACCGACACTTGAAGATATCTTCATCAAGGTGGTGAACGGCAATGATTAACAAAGCATTTCTAAGAAAAGAACTGATGGAATATTTGAAAACCTCCAAGTTCATAATCTTAATCATACTTTTTGCCTTCTTCGCCATATTGAGCCCAGTGTTAGCCAAATACATCAATGAATTACTAAAATTGTTATCAACGGACTTGGCTATTGTGTTACCGGAACCGACATATGTTGATGCCTGGTTGCAGTTTTATAAAAACATGACGTCACTTTGTCTGATTGTATTCATGATTATCGTTACCGGAACCGTAGCACAAGAGAAGAACAAGGGGTCAATAATGCTTGTACTTACAAAAAAAGTGTCGAGATTTGATTTTATCTTCAGCAAATTCTTAGCGGGGATTATTATATACACGATTGTATTGATAGTATCACTGCTGCTCAGTATCGCATATACCTATCTATTATTTGACCAGTTTGCCTATGATGGTTTGATAATATCGTTAGTGTTGTTGTGGCTGATGGGAATATTCTATATGACCTTGGCGTTATTCACCAGTGTGATTGCAAAAACACCGACAATCGCCGCTTTGTTGGGATTTGTCGGATATGCATTATTCAATCTTCTAAACATTGCGAATAGTATCCAAAAGTTCAATCCGGCGGGGGCTTCTTCACTCTTGAATCAGATTTTGGTGGGAGCTTCGACGAATACCGACAATATTATTTGTCTTATTGCGACTTCCTTAGGGATTGTAGTGGTATACACAATTACATACATGATTTTTAGAAAACAGGAAATTTAACCCATACTTGAAAATAAAAACCTTCTTTTCGGAGAAGGTTTTTGTTTTTTATAATACCATGATTACCGGCATAATCATCGGATTTCTTTTGGTTTGTTTGGCAACATAATTTTTTAATACTTTGGAAATTTCGATTTTCATTCCATTAATATTGAGTTTCTTATCGGGATCAAGATATCGATCGCTGACTTCGATAATCATCTCTTGCATTTCCTTAATCATTTTCTGTTGGTCTTTAGTATAAATGAAGCCCCGGGATACAATATTAGGAGTACAAGATATCTCTCGATGTTCTTCGTCGATTGTCAAGATGACCGAAAGCAATCCGTCTTCTGATAACTCGCGTCGATCTTTGATGACTAAAGATCCGACTTCTCCAATGGATTCGCTGTCGACATAAACGTCGGAAGTCTTTACTTGACCTTTGATATAAGCTTTCTCTTTATCGATTGCCAGAACATCACCATTATCCATCAAGAAAACATTTTCCGGTTTAACTCCGGCGTCAATTCCCAATTGACCGTGGGTTTTGAGCATTCTGTATTCTCCGTGTATTGGCATGAAGTATTTTGGTTTCATCAGTTTGAGCATCAATTTCAATTCGCTTTGACCTCCATGTCCGGAAGCGTGCACGTCGGCGAAAGGTGATTGGGTAATGACCTTGGCGCCTTTCTTATATAATTGATTGATAGTCCGGTTTACAGATTCAAGATTACCAGGTATCGGAGAAGAAGACAGGATAACTGTATCTCCCGGTTTTAGAGAAATCTGTTTATGGGTTCCGGCGGCGATTCTTGTGAGAGCCGCCAAAGGTTCACCTTGGGATCCGGTACAAAGGATAGTGACTTTATCCGAGGTTATCTGCGCGTTGTTTCTTGTATAGAGGAAAGTTCCTTTTGGTGCCTTGATATATCCCAATTTGTATCCGACATCGATGTTCTTTATCATACTTCTGCCAAAAACAGCTATACGTCTGCCAGTTAAAACCGAGGCTTCGACAATCTGTTGGATTCGATGGATATTGGAAGCGAAAGTTGAGATTATTACTCTACCTTCGATTGATCCAAACATATCTTTAATAGTTTCCGCAACTACTTTTTCGGAAGTGGTGAAACCTTCCAACTCACTGTTTGTCGAGTCGGACAATAGACAAATAACGCCTTCCTCACCAATCTTAGCCATCCGATGATAATCAGAATCTTTACCAGTAGGTGAAAAGTCGAATTTAAAGTCGCCAGTATGAACGACAGTTCCTACCGGCGTCATTATTTTTATACCGAAAGAATCCGGAATCGAATGACTTGTCCGGAAAAACGATACTTTGACATTGTCAAATTCAATGATATCGTCTTCCCTGTATTCTTTCAGATTTACCGGAAAATTAGTTTTTTCTTCAAGTTTGTTTTTTATCAGCCCATGACTCAAGCCCGATGCATAAATCACCGGAATATTGACTTGTTTGACCAGAAAAGGGATACCCCCTATATGGTCTTCATGGCCATGGCTGATGATAAGAGCCTTAATCTTGTCTTGATTTTCAATCAGATACTGGTAGTCAGGCAAAACATAGTCGATACCCATCAGATATTCATCCGGAAAAAGTAGTCCGGAGTCAATAATGATGAGTTCGTTCTGGTATTGAACACAGTACATGTTCTTACCGACCTCGCCCAAGCCGCCTAAAGCAAAAATCAGGATCTCTTTGGCCTTTGCATCAAAATTATCCATTTATATTCCTCACAAAAAAAATTTCCATTTTTTTACCATTACATTATAACCGATAAGTAGAGGTTATGCAATTG
>CALMFM010000118.1 GCA_937862575.1 uncultured Bacillota bacterium | reverse complement strand
GCCGATTGTAGTACCTTTAGGTGCGAGACTAGGACATCGCCAGGCTACTTTCTCTAATGCATATTAATCCCTGATTGAAACATCAGGGATTTTTTTGTATAAAAAAACGCATTCTTTGACGAATGCGCTTTTAATAATTATTCAACCTAGTCAGCATAAACATTATTATTCTTTTGACGATTTGTGTGGGTTTGAATCAAATGAGTGATAGTGAAGTTCAAAATAATCAATATGACCGCCAAGCCTAACATTGAAACCACGTATAGAAAATGAGAATAATCATTTATAAATTGCAAAGGCGAACCATTTCCATAATGCAACAACATAAAATCTTTGTCCAATAGTTGATTAACTGTCATTGCGATTGCGGCGAATCCAAAACTTACTAGAATTGCTCGATACCAATCGTTTTTCATTACTGTATATATCCCTGTCCTTAATAGGTAAACCGATGAAAATATCATAAGACCATGATATATGAAAGATAATATTGGTAAAAAATTGTCTTTCAAAGGCAACCAACTTACAGATTCACCTAAAATATTAGTCGGTAAGGCCAATGCCATGATTCCTGCCAACATCACAACACTGTAGGCTGCTGGTTTAACAAATCTCTCAACAAAAGCACCAGGCTTTAAAAAATACATCATCGGATACAAGTACAATGGAAATGAACATAGATGAAAAGGAAGTTGATATATAGGAAAACTACCGTCACTATGTGTGATATAAGTCAATTTGACAATTTCCAAAATGTAAAACATCACCATGAATATAAGAATGGATCTGTGATGATTAACGGATTTTTTCTTGTTGAAAACGAATAAAGAAGCTATAACGCATAAAATAATTACTGCCAAAACGCCTATTGCGTGTTTTGAGCCAAACAAAGGTGCAGATAGAAATATCATGCTAAATTACCTCCTGCCATATAGATTATATCACTCGAAAATGACAATTAAAAGGTTATTAAACAGTTTTTCATTATTTGGATAAATATGTTATAATTTAAGTGTAACAAAGATAAAAAGAAGGTAATTTTTATGAAAAAGAAGCTTGTCGAAAAATTACTGGACGATATGATCGCATATCAACTCGAAAGAAGAGGTATCGACAAACCGGACGTGCTTGGCGCTTTTCATAAAGTTCCTAGGCACTTTTTTGTTTCCAAGAGGCTACAAGACCAAGCGTATGAGGATTATCCTCTGGATATTGGCTATGGACAAACTATCTCTCAGCCATATATCGTAGCTTTGACAGTACAAAATGCAAACATCAAGAACACTGACAAAGTGCTGGAAATTGGTACGGGGTCAGGTTATCAGACTGCAATCTTAGCCGAATTGGCTCAAGAAGTTTACACCGTGGAGATAATTCCGGAACTTTATGAAACCGCAAAGAATAATCTTAATCAATTAGGATATGAAAATATTCGCTTTCTCAATGGAAACGGTTATTTTGGTTGGAAAGAGATGGCCCCTTTCAATAAGATTGTCGTTTCTGCAGCCGCAAAATACCTACCAAGTGATTTGGTAGACCAACTTGATCAAGAAGGCAAGTTGATTATTCCTCTAGACACTCATGGGTGGCAAGAATTATTGTCATTGACAAAAGATCCGTACGGTTTAAGAAAAGAAAAATTATGTGACTGTCGCTTTGTCCCTCTTGTGGAGAAATAAGTATCAGCAACCTAACACACCATGAAAAGATATTGACAATTAACTAAATCTTTGATAAAGTAGGTAATTGATAAAACAAAAGGAATTTTATATGACAAAATTGTGGAACAGGAATTTCACGATTCTCACACTAGGAACTTTCGTCTCCGCTTTAGGAAGTGCAGCTGCTTCAATAGCTTTGGGAATCTTCATATACTTGGAAACAAAGTCGCCATTGATATTGGCGATTTTTTCGATAATTAATATTTTGCCGAGAGTGATAACAAGTTTTCTGATAGGGCCTTTCATTGACAGACATTCGAGAATTAAAACAATATATCTTATAGATTTCTTTTACTTCACATTCTTTACTGTGTTTTCGATAATTTTATTTAGAGGATACTTCGATGTCGTAGTATTTACTGCGATTGCGGCTTTTATTGGAGTTGTTGACACAACATATCAAACCGCATACATGAGCCTGTTTCCAGAATTGATTACTAAGAATAATGCCTCAAAGGCCTATTCGACATCTAGTCTGATTTGGCCAATTTCTGCGGCGATAATGGCTCCGATTGCGACTTTCTTCATTGAGAGTTTTACCTATGGCGTAGCTATGTTGATGGCTTTCAACGCGGTTACGTTTTTTATAGCTGCCACCATGGAAACCACCATTAAAGTCGAGGAAACATTAAATACCGCCAAGACTGAAAAATGGAAATTCATTCATGATTTGAAAGAAGGATTCGATTATTATAAGCGAGAGAAGGGTATAGCTGGAATCGCAATTGTTTTTATGGCCTTCTCGTTGGGATATGCGATTTCTGACCTATTAAGGATGCCATTCTTTGTGGAACATGACATATATACAATCCAACATTTTTCTTATCTTGTTACAGCTGGATCAGTAGGTAGAATAGTTGGGGGTATAATTCATTATCGAATTAAAATTCCTTCAAACAAAAAATACTTGATTGCTGTAAGCGTATATTTTACAGTAGAGATTATGGGTGCGGTTACTCTTCTAAGCCCTTATTATCTAATGATTGTGTTCATGTTCATAATTGGTGTATTATCAGTTACCTCATTTAATATAAGAATGAGTGCCACTCAAACTTATATACATTCCTCGATTCGCGGAAGAGTAAACTCTGTTTTTCAACTATTATGGAGTGTCGGAGGAATCATTGGATTGATGACGGCCGGACTAATTGCAGAGTATACAAATATACCTTATGAATGGGTTATTTTTGGAGTCATATTTATAACTGTTCCGATGATTATCTTGTTCCCAGTCAGGATGAAAAAGCACTTTGAAAACATCTATAATATGGAGCTTTAGATAAGCTGTTTTCTGTAAACATTTTCATAAAAATAATAGTGGATTTTCCCACTATTTTTTTGTATAATTATACAGGTTCTAAGTCGTGATAAAAAAAACTTGACACACCTAGATATGTAGTGTATAATTATTACGCTTTATAATAATGTAATACTGAAGGTTGCCCGGCAACCTTATAAAAATGAGACAAATGCACCTCCCGGGTGTGTGGGTAAGAGAGGAGGAAGATGCCATATGCCAACTATCAATCAATTAATCAAAAAAGGTCGTCATGACAAAGTGAAGAAATCAAAAGCGCCACAGCTTAATATTGGATTCAACAGCCTACAAAAAAAGTACACTGATCTCAGCAGTCCGCAAAAACGTGGAGTTTGTGTCAGAGTCGCTACAATGACGCCAAAAAAACCAAACTCAGCTTTGAGAAAATACGCACGTGTTCGCTTGTCGAACGGTGGTGAAGTAAACGCATATATCCCTGGTATTGGACATTCATTACAAGAGCATAGCGTGGTACTGATTCGTGGTGGTCGTGTTAAAGACCTTCCTGGTGTTCGTTATCATATCGTCAGAGGAACGTTGGATACAACCGCTCCGGACAACAGAAAACAAGGGCGTTCCAAATATGGAGCAAAAAGACCAAAGAAATAATTGTTTTAAAAAAATACTAGATACTTATTCGAAAGGAGGAAGTAATTATGCCTCGTAAAGGGAAAATTGTAAAAAGAGATGTCTTACCAGATCCAATATACAATTCAAAATTAGTAACAAAACTCATCAACAACATTATGCTTGATGGTAAAAAGAGTACAGCTCAACACATCCTTTATAATGCGTTTGAGCGTATTAGAGAAGTAACCGGAAAAGAACCTGTCGAAGTATTCAACGAAGCTTTGAACAATATCATGCCAGTGCTTGAAGTTAGAAGCCGTAGAATCGGAGGTCAAAACTATCAAGTTCCAAGCGAAGTCAGATCAGATAGAAGAGTGACTTTGGGACTTAGATGGCTTGTACAATACTCTCGTTCAAGAAATGAGAAAACCATGGATGAGAGATTGGCAAAAGAAATTATCGATGCATCCAACAACGTAGGATCATCAATCAAGAAGAAAGAAGATATGCACAGAATGGCAGAAGCTAATAAAGCTTTCGCACATTATAGATTTTAGTTAAAGAAGGGAAAAAGTTATGGCACGTGAATATAGTCTAGACAAGACACGTAATATCGGCATCATGGCTCACATCGATGCTGGAAAAACCACAACTACAGAACGTGTTCTCTTCCACACAGGCAAAATCCATAAAATGGGTGAAACACATGATGGTGCCTCCCAAATGGACTGGATGGAACAAGAACAGGAACGTGGAATTACCATTACTGCCGCAGCGACTACAGCTTTCTGGAAAAATCATAGAGTTAATATTATCGATACCCCAGGACACGTTGACTTTACTGTTGAAGTATCAAGATCATTGCGCGTACTAGATGGTGCTGTAACGGTATTAGATGCTCAAGCTGGAGTCGAGCCTCAGACAGAAACTGTCTGGAGGCAGGCAAATGAGTATAAAGTTCCCCGTATTGTATTTGCGAATAAAATGGATAAGATCGGAGCTGATTTTGCTTACGCGATCAAGTCAATCCACAACCGTCTCGGAGAAAAAGCCGAAGCCATTCAATGGCCAATCGGAGCCGAAGACGATTTTATAGGAATAATCGACCTAGTAGCAATGAAAGCCTATCAATTTGATGGCGGACCAGAAGAAAACTATTGGGAGATTCCGATTCCGGAAGAATTAGAAATTGAAGCCTTGGAGAGAAGAAGCCTCTTGATTGAAACTTTGGCGGATTACGACGAAGAAATGATGATGACTTTCCTTGAAGGCGAAGAAGTTCCTGCCACAATGTTGGCAAGAGCCATTCGTAAAGCGACTCTTTCAGTAACATTCTTCCCGGTAATGTGCGGAAGCGCGTTCAAGAACAAAGGCGTTAAATTCGTTCTTGATGCAGTAATCGCATATTTACCATCACCAATCGAAGTGCCGCAAGTCCACGGCTACAACAGAAACGGTGACGATATCGAAATCATCCATGACGACAATAAGGATTTCGTTGCCTTGGCATTTAAGGTAATGACAGATCCATACGTCGGTAGAGTAACATTCTTCCGTGTTTACCAAGGAATTGTAAAAAAAGGCTCATACATCTACAATGCAACAAAAGACAAGAAGGAGCGTCTGGGAAGAATTCTCCAGATGCATGCTAACTCGCGTACGGAGATTGAGGAAGTATATTCCGGTGACATCGCCGCAGCAGTAGGTTTAAAAGACACCATTACTGGTGATACGCTCTGCGCTAGCGATAAGCATGTCATTCTTGAATCGATGAAATTCCCGGAACCTGTTATCTCGGTCGCTATCGAACCGAAAACAAAAAAAGATCAGGAAAAGATGGGTGTTGCCCTTCAGAAATTGTCTGAAGAAGATCCAACTTTCAGAACTTACACAGATTCGGAAACCGGACAAACAATCATTTCCGGTATGGGTGAATTACACCTGGAAATCATCGTAGACAGAATGAGACGCGAGTTCAAGGTCGAAGCCACAGTTGGTAACCCTCAGGTTTCATACCGTGAGACAATCCAAACTGAAGCCGCTTGTGAAGGTAGATTCATCAGACAATCCGGAGGACGTGGTCAATATGGTCATGTTTGGGTCAAATTCGAACCAAATCCTGGTAAAGGATATGAGTTTGTTGACAAGGTTGTCGGTGGAGTTGTTCCTAGAGAGTATATTTCAGTGGTTGACAAGGGAATCCAAGAATCGCTGGGCGGCGGAATCATAGCCGGATATCCGTTGCTTGATATAAAAGCAACTCTGTATGACGGATCATATCATGAAGTTGATTCAAGTGAAATGGCATTCAAGATTGCAGCCTCTATGGCTTTGAAACAAGCTAAGGACAAATGTCGTCCTATCCTACTTGAACCAATCATGAGTGTTGATGTTGTGACACCTGAAGATTACATTGGAAATGTCATCGGCGATCTAACCTCAAGAAGAGGTAGAATCGAACACCAAGAGATGATTGGAAACGCTCAAAAAGTATCTGCGAAAGTTCCATTATCGGAAATGTTCGGTTACGCTACAAGCTTGCGTTCCAATACGCAAGGTAGAGCCACATTCACAATGCAATTCTCACATTATGATCCAACTCCGAAGTTAATTTCGGAAGAAATCATTACCAGACGCAATAGTTAATTTGGGTAGAAGACCCACACCGCTTTTTAGAATTATTTAATTATTGCAAAAAATATCATATTGGTATAAAATATTATCGATAAACCAATGCTTAATAGCGAAAAATATAATAAATATTGAAATAAAGGAGAAAAATTAAAATGGCAAAAGCTAAATTTGAACGTACTAAGCCACATGTTAACATCGGTACAATCGGACACGTTGACCACGGCAAAACAACTTTGACTGCAGCTATAACTACCGTTTTGGCACAACAAGGTCTGGCCGAGGTAAAAGATTATGCTTCAATCGACTCTGCACCAGAAGAAAAAGCAAGAGGTATCACAATTAACACTGCTCATATCGAGTATCAAACCGTAAATCGTCACTACGCACACGTAGACTGCCCAGGACATGCTGACTATGTCAAGAACATGATCACAGGAGCCGCTCAAATGGACGGCGCTATCCTAGTAGTTTCCGCAGCTGACGGCGCTATGCCTCAAACTAGAGAGCACATTCTGCTTTCTCGTCAGGTTGGCGTTCCTAAAATAGTCGTTTTCTTGAACAAAGCTGACATGGTTGACGATCCAGAATTGATCGAATTGGTCGAAATGGAAATCCGTGAACTGTTGGATGAATATCAATTCCCTGGAGACGAAACTCCAATTATCGTCGGATCTGCTTTAAAAGCACTTGAAGGTGACAGAGAGCAACAAGACAAGATTCTTGAGCTCATGGCAGCTGTTGACGAATACATCCCTCTTCCTGAAAGAGCTACAGACAAACCATTCATGATGCCTGTTGAAGACGTCTTCACAATTACAGGACGTGGAACAGTTGTTACTGGTAGAGTTGACCGTGGAACAATCAAAGTTGGAGACAGCATTGAAATCATCGGTATCAGACCTACAAGAACTGCAGTTGTTACCGGAGTTGAAATGTTCCGTAAACTGTTGGATTATGCACAAGCTGGAGACAACGTAGGTTTATTGCTGCGCGGTGTTTCTAGAGACGAAGTACAACGTGGACAAGTTATCGCAAAACCGAAGTCAGTTACTCCTCATACGAAGTTTACTGCACAAGTTTACGTATTGTCACACGATGAAGGTGGACGTCATACTCCATTCTTCTCAAACTACAGACCTCAGTTCTATTTCCGTACAACTGATATCACTGGCGTTATCCAATTGCCTAAGGGCGTAGAAATGGTTATGCCTGGAGATAACATCGAAATGGAAGTTGAATTGATCCACCCAATCGCTTTGGAACAAGGAACTAAGTTCTCTATCCGTGAAGGCGGTCACACCGTTGGTGCTGGTTCAGTAGTTACCATTCTTGAATAGTTATTCAAATAAAATGCCTTATCCAATCAATTTTGGATAAGGTTTTTTTATTATTTCTGATTGTCCCTTTGACCTAAGTTGCGATTACAGGTATAATCATTATTGAAAATCGGTATTTAATGGGTGGTGTGATAATGTACGTTTTACAAAATAGGTGGAAATTAAATGATAATCATTTAGAGTATTATGGAATGCGAGTTAAACCTAATTTTCTTAAGAATAAAATCAGAATAAACTCTTCGCAAAAATCTATTTTATCAACCCTTCCAAAACAACTTATTGAATCGGAAATCAAAATCATAAAAAAGCTTATAGCTGATAAGATTGTCGTTGAGGAAAAAGATCTTAGAAAAACTCCAGATTCATTGGAAGATGCTAATTTCTGCAAGGAATGCGTCGCTAACGACTTTATTATACCGGGATTGGAACTTAATTCCCAAGGTTTGTGTCCGATGTGTGAAACAAAAGAAGAAACAGCCCATCTACGCAGTATTCTCCCACTTGTGGAAGAAATTCCTCATAATAAATCAGGAAGATTTGATGTTGCTGTATTCTATACTGGAGGGAAAGACTCGAGTTATCTCCTCTATTATCTGGCAGTTGAAAAGAATTTGAGAGTTTTAGCTTTTACATGGGACATGCCATTTATGACTATGAATGCCAAAAAAAGCATGGAGTACGCCAAACTAAAATTAAAAAATGTGGAATTCATAACTAGGACCATGGCAGTTGACGATTTACACAAAATATATAATCAATTATATAAACTGGAACAAAACCCTTGTGCTTGTCCATCACTGGCTTATGCGCTGTTTTATCCGGATATGGTTAATGAGAAAATACCGTATTTCGTATTAGGTAATGAACCGGTACAAATGATTGGAATCTACTATAATCGTCTGACTCCAAAACAAGGATATGACATCAGGTATCATAAATTATTGAATGTTTTGTTAAGTATACCTCGAGTCTTGACATTAAGAAAACCACTTAAACTAGGACAGATGCACACTTTGATGACAATGAGGCAACTTGCATATGGCGACTCATGGATAAAGAATTTAGCCGGATATAAAAGTGAATTAATCAGCAATGTATCAGAGTCATTGCGTTCTGTTGATTGTGTTGTTAAACCATTAAAAAGAGCTATACATTCATCCAATTTTACCGGTAATATTCCAAGGCTAGTACACATTGATTTCGATAAGACCGTAAGTGGCGGATACAGTTGGACCAAGGTAAAGAAATTATTAACTGATAAGCTAGGTTGGGTTGGTCCTGAAGAAGGCGGAAAAGCTCTACATACAAGTTGCGAAATTGAAACCTGTAAAGAACAAAGTCAATTCATTCGTTTCCGAAATATGGAATCTCATAATATTCCGTTCTCTGCGATTGAAATATCATTAGCCTCATCAAGAAAAAACTATTCTCGTGAAGAAGCTCTAAATGAATTAAAAATGCATTTAGGGTTCTCGTTGAAAGAAGTTCCGGCTTGTATTAAGGTAAAGAATTATCTTAAAGAAAAGAACTAGCGTATGATAACGCCAGTTCTCTTTTTTTTGAGAAAATATAGTTGGACAAATAAAGATTTTTTACCTTGGATAGCGCCAGTTGGACATATATTCACACATTTTGCGCATTTGATGCATGTTTTAGGAAATTCTATATTTGGTGAAATCGAATCGGTTGGACAATTAGATTTGCACAAACCGCACTTAGTGCATAAGTCGGGATTAAACGATAGTCTATAGGTGATATCAGTCAACCATCTCTCCAAAAAACTGGGGTATATTTTTACTCTTTTAGGAACGTTCACGTGTTCGGTAATCTGGTTCTTCAATCTTTGGATCAATGGTTCAAAAGATGAATAATCTAGCATTGCTTCATTTCCAATATAGGAGTGTTTTGTCGAGGATACGCTATAGCCAATGATTGTGGAATCAATTGACTTACCGATTTCTCTAAGAACATTTCCGTAAGTATAACCGCCATATGTTAAATTGATTATAGCGAATCGAAACTTGAACTTAGGCAATATATCGCGAATCGGAACGGGTATATTTTGCGAATACACCGGTAAGGACAATATCAAAAAATCACCTGAAAAATCATTGAACTTGTCCCTGGTCGGTTTCAAAGTCAGGTCATGAATCTCTACATTGAGTTGATTTGTAAAATAGTCGGCAATCCGTCTGGTTTCTCCGTTTGGAGAAAAGCAAACATTCACAATTTTCATAGGTTTCATTTTCATTTATTATATCATATGTTTAGTTTGATTTTAAGCGATGAGGTAAATTAAGATGAATAAAATTAAATGATGCATTTCTGAATTCCGTAGTTCTTTCAAACAGAGTTGAGATATGATATAATAATAACATATTCTTGAAAGAACATATCAAAATCATATAAACAAAAAGGTGAACAGTATGGAAAAATCAATTCAAATTTTAAGATTCTTGGGTATCGATATGATAAACGCCGCAAACAGCGGCCACCCGGGAATTGTATTAGGTGCGGCACCGGCAGTTTATGAGCTATATCGCAATCATTTGATGGCTGATCCGAAAAATCCGGATTGGTTCAACAGAGATCGCTTTTTCTTGGCTGCTGGGCATGGAAGCGCCTTGTTATACGCAACATTACATCTTGCTGGATATGACATAGCTCTAGAAGATTTGAAACAATTTCGTCAATTGGATTCATTAACACCAGGACACCCAGAGTATGGGCATACTGCGGGAGTTGACTCTACAACCGGTCCACTAGGGCAAGGAGTTGCCATGGCTGTAGGAAACGCTTTGGCCGAAAGTTATCTCTCCGCCAAATTCAATCATAAGGATTTTAAAATAATCGATCATTACACATATGCTCTTTGCGGAGATGGAGATTTGCAAGAAGGCGTGACGATGGAAGCGATGAGCATCGCGGGAAGACTGCGACTGAATAAATTAATCGTTATGTTTGATTCCAATGATATCCAATTGGACGGCCCAACTGACAATGCGACAAATGACAACATTGAGCAGAAAGTCAGAAGCATGAACTGGAATTATCATCTAGTGAAAAAACCAAATGACGTTAACGCACTTAATAAAGCGATTGAAAAGGCAAAAAACAGCGACAAACCAACATTTATCGAAGTCAAGAGCATCATTGGATACGGATCGAAAGACCAAGGGAAATCAGAGACACACGGATCGCCAATCGGCGTTGAAGAAACCTCAGCCATGAGAGAACGTATGGGCTTTGAATACAAACCATTTGAAATTCCGGACGAAGCATATCTCGAGTTCAAGAACACATTCGGAAAACGAGGAGCAGATGCTTACGCAGAATGGATGAAGATGTTGGCAAAATACAAAGATTCATATTTTGAAGACTATAGAAAACTGATAAACATAATCGAGAAGAACATCGAAATTGACTTTGATTCCATTATTCCACAAGTTGATTTAGGCACGAAGGAAGCAACAAGAAACACTATTGGAAAACTGATAAACGCTTTAAGTCCGGAACTACCGGAAATGATTGGTGGATCCGCTGATTTGACAGCTTCCACCAAAGTCAAAGGCATTGATGGAAATTTCGACTTTGATAACCGAATCGGGAGAAACATCAATTTTGGTGTTCGTGAACACGCTATGGCAGCAATCATCAATGGCATGACTCTTCATAACCTAAAAGCATTCAGCGGTGGATTCTTTGTATTTGCAGACTACATGAAACCAGCGATAAGACTGAGCGCTTTGATGAGCATACCTTCCACATTCATTTTTACCCACGATTCGGTCGCTGTTGGCGAAGACGGACCGACACATGAACCTGTAGAACAACTTGCAATGCTTAGAACCACACCTAACCTAACCACAATCAGACCTGCCAACGCCAACGAAACCAGACATGCTTTTCGTTTTGCAATGTCAGCCTTAACCAAACCTACGGTAATAGTCTTGACAAGACAAAACACAACTGTTACTCACAAAGTCAATTACGAAACATTCCGTCAAGGTGCATATATAGCAAAAGACTTGGAGAATTGTGAAGGTATCTTGATTGCGACTGGTTCAGAAGTAGAATTGGCGTTGAGCGTCCAAGAAAAACTGAAGAAGGAACACAATGTATATGTCCGCGTTGTATCAATGCCTTCTGTTGAGCTTTTCCTAGCACAACCTAAAGAAATACAGGAGAGAATAATACCTTCATCCTGTACAAAACGTTTAGCTATTGAAATGGGTGCTAGTCTAACATGGTATCGTTTTGCAAATCATGTGTTTGGAATTGATCGCTTCGGAAAGAGTGGTAAATCCAATGAAGTAATTGCTTCGTTCGGATTCACTGCAGAGAATATTGCCGAATACTTCCTTAATATGTAAAGGAGATTTATGCTTTTTGATTCACACGCTCATCTGAACGATGACAAATTAATTAATAGAACCGAAGAAATAGTCAATAACGCTAAAAAGCTCGGAGTTCACAAAATCCTCTGTGTAGGATATGATAAAAACTCGAGTTTTAAGGCTGTCGAGTTATCGGAGAAATATAAAGAAATA
>CALMFM010000117.1 GCA_937862575.1 uncultured Bacillota bacterium | reverse complement strand
CTTGCTTGGAAAATCTTTTTAGGTACATAAAAAGCATCTATATTGTTTCCGGAGTCATCTGTCGTATTGTATTGGCATTTTTCATACTGCAATTGAATATCTCCATTATAGAGAGACAATACGGATCGATAACCTTCAGAATTTAACTTGCACTCATATAAGCCTTTACACTTCGAACAAATATCCTTTTCGCCTAAATATGTAAGAATCTCGTTGCTACCCAATTTTATAGTATCGTTGGTCAGGTCATTTTTCATTATGAAATTGCTGACAAATGGGTCAGCCATGAATTTATCTATCGTGAAATCGTAATCGATTTCTTGAGATTTAGGTATGTAATCATTGATTTTCTTCACGAAATCACCTCTATTCGACGTTTTCCAAATAATCCTTCAGCCAATCGACTTCCACATCTTTTGGCTTGTTTTTATTGTAGCCTCCTGCTTTTGGTTTCCCTTTTTGAGATTCCAAATGCTTGACATAATCCATCGCTAGTTCCACTGTTTCAATCTTGTTTCGTTTCCAGGACATCGCCACTTTTTGAAAATAACTGTATCCAGGAAGAACACCTTCTTTTGTTTTTGCTATATAGGCAATCAAGACATTGACTACCGACGGATTGAGTTCAATCTCATCAATGAGTCTCTCAATTGTTTTAAGGTCGGCTACCGAAACCATTCCTTCTCCGATTTCCTCCAATAACTGTATTGGAGAAATTGTTTTGAAATATTCCAAAGGATCTACCGGAGTATTTCTCTTCCTAGGTTTTGATTCTGGTTTTTCATTGGTTGGAGTAGGAATCTCGGCCTCATAAGCGTATCTTGCATTACGAGTCAGACGTTCAATGTTGACAAAACCCAATTCATCGATTGATTTCAAGATTACTTCTTTCATCTTTAGTTCATCTAAACCATAAACGTAAGATAGACTTTCGGTTTTTCTTTTGATTGCTTCTGTCAAATTCTCAGGAGCCAAAAATTCTTTAGGAATACTTTCAGTTAGCAGTCTCCAGTTGAAATCATAATGATTTAAGGAAGTAAGCCTGGCTTTCTCTCCGCTAATCAAATTAGTCTCATAAACATCTTCTTGATCACCAATTGATGGGAACACTTCGTTGAATGCTTTTGAAATATTGTATTTCTGTTTTTGGTCCGGTGATTGGATTTTGAATATCTTTAATATTTTCTTGAATCTTTTCTTAGTTATTGCGGATATTAAATATTGTCCCAAAATTCCATCATTGATGAAACTTTTGGCGTTCAAAGGCAGTTTTACTTCATATGTAAATGCTTCTCCAGCAAAGAAGGTGACTAAAAGCCCGATTGCTTCGAGCCTGAATCTGTCTTGTTCAATTAAGTCAAGTTTGCGGTCCAATAAGGATTCCAGATCCGCATGCATGTATTCTTCGGATATTAGTGATTGTCTGTCCATCAGGTTCATCAGAGTCATGTACAATGCAAACGCTGGTTGGCCTATTATCGGTTGATATAGCAAAGTCAAAACTTGATAATCAATGCTTGAACAGAAGCCTTCTCCGGATACAATGAAAGTGTCGCTTCTTCTGAGTGTTTCCAATTTTTTCTCCTTATGGATGTAGTGATATACCTTTAAAATTCAAGATGGTTTTCAATTCCTCATAAAACTGTATTACTTTTTTCTTAGGTCTGCCAAAACCGATGGAAGAAAAATAATTCATCTTGAAATCAATGCCGGCTTCGATTGGTGTGATTTGACTGACAGTGACTATACAATCAAACCCGTTTCCTAACAAATAAACCTCTCTATGAGTTTCGTTAACTTCACGAACATCAAGATTGTTTTTGGTAGCTAACTTCCTTAATCCCTCGATAACTTGCGAAAAACTATTACGATAATATCTCGTTCTCAAGCCAGGGTCACTATGTAGTTCTCTTGTCTCACAAGTTGGTGAAAAAAAACTTCTTGCTGACATGTCAATCACTCCTTAGTTTTCGGAAAATTTCGTTAAAACTATTTTCTGTTTCACTTACCAATCCAGAATTGTCTATAACAATGTCTGACATCTTTCTCTTGGTTTCCATATCGAGTTGAGACGTAATCTTCGCAATCGCTCTTTCTCTATTGATTGAGTCTCTTGTCATAAGTCTCTCAATCTGCGTTTCATTGTCGGAATCGACTAGAACAACCAGATCTGCAAGATATTCCAACTTAGCCTCAAACAACAAAGGAACGTCGATTACAACCATCTTCTCACCCTTTTTTCGGTAAGAATCTATTTCATTGTTCATTTCGACAAGAACATGAGGATGGGTTATCTCATTTAGCAGTAAACGCTTTTCAGGATTGCTGAAAACGATGCTTCCTAGTTTCTTAAGGTCTATTCCTTCATTGTTTTCAATTGCGAAACCGAAATTTTCGACAATCTCATTATACATTATTTTGTTTGTTTTTAGTAGATTTTTATAAATCTTGTCAGCGTCGATTACCGGGACGCCTTTTTTCTTGAACAACTCGGATATCAAGCTTTTCCCGGTGGCTATGCCTCCAGTAAGCCCGATTATCAATAAGTCGTTTTCTCTTTGACAAGTTGGGCAATAATAAGTACCCCTACCTCCAACTCTGGTTTTCAGGATTGTGTCTCCACAAGCTTTACATGACTCTCCTACTAAAGTATGGACGTTAAGTTCGTTTTGAAATCTACCATCTACACCTAAACTTGATTGATAAGTTCTGATAGTTGTTCCACCCAAAATTATCGCTCTGTCAATCACATTTTTAGCCGAACGTATTATTTTTTCAACTTGATAAATGTTCAGTTTGTTTGAAATATTCTTTGGATTTATTTTTGATAAATAGAGAGTTTCGTCAACGTAAATATTACCGAGTCCGCTAACGATGTTTTGATCCAGCAATACTGTCTTAATCGGTCTCGCGGCTTTTTTGACATATGGATACAAATAGTCACTATTAAGATTCGGATCATTTATTTCCTTTCCTAAAATGCTAATGCTTGACAATTCCTCTTCCTTATGCTTTTCCACAAGTTCCATTGTGCCAAACTTTCTAACGTCATGATAGGTCAAATAAATGCTACCATCAAGAACGAAAACGACATGGTCATGCTTTGTGAATTCCATTTCAGATTTACGAATGAATTATTTGCCTTCCATTCGCAAATGACTTACAAGTGTATAATCATCTACATCAAACATCAAATATTTGCCTTTTCTTCTTATATCACGAAACGCTTGCCCGATAATCTTGTTCCGGAATTCATCACTTGTTTCATTCTTTACAATCTGATCGTAGAAAAACATCACACCTGTGATTTTTTTCCCAATTATAAAATTCTTCAACGTTTGTCTGACAGTCTCTACTTCTGGTAATTCTGGCATTATTTCACCTCGTACAAATTATCTCCGCTTGAGCAATTTGCAACCAATTCAGTTTGGAAATCCACTGCATTCTCCATTATTGATTTAACAATCTCTGTTACTTTTTCCTCTTCATCTTTTAAAACATCCAGTACGATTTCATCATGTATCTGCAATATCATTTTTGATTTGATTTGATTTTCTTCAAAGGCTTTGGCAATTTTAACCATAGCTATTTTTAGGATATCAGCTGCGGTTCCCTGGATTGGAGCGTTCATGGCTATTCTCTTGCCAAATTCACGAGTTTGATAGTTGTTTGATAGTATTTCATCGATATATACAACACGATTATATTTTGTCTTAACATAACCTTTATCCTTGGCAAAATCCTGGTTTTTTTCCATGAAATCCTTGATTTCCGGGTAATTAGCATAATAATTGTCGATAAATTCTTTGGCTTTGTTCAGTGGTATCTGTAAATCCTCTGATAACCCCCAAGGAGTTTTTCCATAAATTATACTGAAATTGATTGCCTTGGCAATTGATCGCTCGTTTCTAGTGATTTCTTGCTTGTTAAAAATTAGTCTGCCTGTTGCCTCATGGATATCTTGCCCTTCTTCAAAAGCTTTCTTAAGATTAGCTACATCACCCATCTCAGCCAATACTCTTAATTCAATTTGAGAGTAGTCAAAAGATAGAAGGACGTTCCCCTTCTGAGGCACGAAAACCTTGCGAATGATTCTTCCGTCTTCGTTGCGAATCGGTATGTTTTGCAGGTTTGGATCTTTAGACGAAAGTCTTCCGGTTTTTGTCAAAGCCTGTTGGTACATTGTATGTATACGATTATCATTTTTAAGCGTTAGTGCTTGTTTTAACCCTTCATAATAGGTGGAATACAATTTTGTATAGGTCCGATAATTGATTATTTGGTCGATTATTGGATTGAAAGGCGCAAGTTTTGACAAGACGCTAATATCGGTTGAATATCCGGTTTTGGTCTTCTTATAAACAGGTAATGCTAGTTTGTCGAATAGGATGTCCCCTAATTGCTTAGGACTATTTATATTGAATTCTTCTCCGGCCAAATCATAAATGAGTTTCTCGGTCTCAGAGCTTTTTTCCTGCAATTCTTTTCCGAAATCTTCAAGATTGCCTTCATTGACATTGATACCAGTATATTCCATATCGGCCAAGGCTTTTGCCAAAGGTATTTCCACTTCGTTTAGTAGATAACCTTGATTGAACTCGTTGATTTTCTTTAAAGCGGTATCTTTAGTGGCTTGAATTGCTTTCACCTTTGATATAACGTGAGGAATATAGATAGAATTTTCAGGAATCTGATACTTGGCTCCTTTTCCATATACTTCTTCATCGAACCTCACATCATGATAATCAAATAACTCGATTACTTCACGAAATTCGCTTTGATTAACACTGGAACTATTCAAGTACGCCGCCAGTAATAAATCATATTCCAAGCCTTTGATATTGACGCCATTCCAACGAAGATTTACGGTTATGGCTTTTAAATCAAAAACAGATTTTTTATATTTATCAGATTCGAGATATTTCACGAAATCCGGACTTTTGATTGCCAAGTCAAAAGGAATGAAATAAGGTATTTCCGAGAAAATAATTCCGAATCCCAAAGGTTGAGCAGTATGATAATTGGCTCCAAACAATTCCAGATGCAAGAAACAATTGCCATCTAGTATAACCTTGATTTCTTCAGGCTTTCTTACGATGATGAAATCTTTATTGGCTACGGTCTCGGTTTTAGTGCCTAATCCTTTTATGAAAGAATAGAAATTCAATCTTTGATAAAAAGCGGCCAACTTATCTCGGTTGTAACCAGTATATTCTGTTCCGTTAATGTTGATATTATTATCAAAATCAGTGACAATAGTAGCCAATTTCTTGGAAAACTCAGCTAATTCTCGATTCTCAATTATCCGATCTTTCAGTTTTCCGGATATTTTGTCGGTGTTGGCCAATATCGTTTCAAGATCATGAAATTCATCCAATAACTTGATAGCTGTTTTTTCGCCAACGCCTGGAATACCGGGAATATTGTCGGAAGCATCACCGACAAGACCTTTATAATCCCTAATCTGTGCCGGAGTTATCCCCAATTTCTCTTTAAGATAGTCAGGCGTGAAGACTTCAATTTCCTTTAAGCCTTTTCTAGAAACAATCTGTTTGACGTTGGTATCCAACAATTGCATTAAATCGTGGTCGTTGCTATAGATAGTTATTTCATCGAATTTATCCTTGAAATGAGTTATGGCATAACCGATGATATCATCAGCTTCATACAGATCTTGTTGGTAGTGATATACTCCTAATGCATCGAGATATTCTTCCATCAATGGAAACTGCATAATTAATTCAGGAGGAGTGTCTTTTCTTGTACCTTTATATTCAGGATATTCAACGTGTCTATGCGTTTTTCCCTTTGGATCCAAAGCGACTAGAATGTGTGTATAACCATCATCTATAAGTTTGGTCATCGCATGTGCAAAACCAAAGATTCCGTTCGTGTAGACTCCGTCTTTGTTTTGCATCAAATTTCCAGTATAAGCCGTTGCGTAATATGACCTGAACAACAGGTTGCTGGCATCGACCAGTAACAATTTTCTCATTTATTCCACCCACTATGCTTTGTTTATCTATTTTAACATATATATAAGAAAAATGCACAAATCAAGGTGCATTTTTCGTCAATAATATTTAGTTGTTCTTGTTGAGCAGGATCAATAATCCTTTGAGTATCAAATACTCGTCTTTAATCATTTTTTCTTCAACCAAAGGATAAATCATTTTGGCGTGCCCACCGGTCAATACCACAGTTAAATCATTATTTTGCAAATCTGCTTTTATTCTGTGAATCATACCATCGATCATCGAAGCATGGCCATACAACAATCCCGATTTAATACAATCAGCTGAATTGGTTCCCAATAATTTCTTTGGAGGAGTCAATTCGATTTGCGGCAAGAGCGAAGCCTTGTTAATCAATGCATTCTTGCTTGTAGTCAATCCGGTTGCGATTATAACACCTTTTAATATCTTGTTTTCCACATAGGTGAAAGTTGTTGCGGTTCCCAAATCAATTATTAATACAGTGTCTCCGTAAAGGTCTGTTGCGGCTACTGAATTACCGATTAGATCGGCACCGACTTCTTTCGGATTGTCTGAATTGATTTGAATTCCGGTTTTTACACCTTGTCCTAAAAACAATGGTGTAACTCCGCAATTCTCTTGGAAAAATTCTCGAAAAACCTCATTGAGCTCGGGAACCACCGAAGATATTATCGCTTCTTGGCATGATGGAATAAATTCCTTTAAAAGGAACGAATACTCATCATAGGATTTGTTCTTTTCGGTATTGATTCTAAAGACTTTGTCTATCGTGTAACCATCTTTTGAAAGTCCGATAGCAATAGTCGTATTACCGATGTCAATTACAGTTTTCAAGTCAATTTCCCTCTCTTTTGATCAAGAAATCAGGTTTTCTTAGGTACTCCGCAAGTCTGACGACAACGATACCGCCGACAAGAGCGGCGATGACAGCTTCAATTAGTGAAGCCCAAGGAACGTTGTAAAACACCAATACTGACAGATACGGTAGGAAATCATCTACTAAATTTCCGGTACCGAATACCATTGTGTAGGATGTCCACATCATTACCAATACCATCAGGGTATGGATAAGTGTCAATACGAAGAAACTGATTCCGATTCCCAGATATCTGTTTTTGATGAATCTGAGGAAGAATTTGGTCACATCATAGATGACCAATCCGAACAGGAATCTCGGCAGAATCGCAACCCAAGGATAATAGAACAATGGGCTAACATAGATGAAGGCTGCAATATTCGAGATAACACCGAATGCCAAACCTAGGTAAATGCCGAATTTACGGCCTAGAAGAACTGCTCCAATTAGTACTGGAATGTGGATTATGGTTGCTTCCATGTTTACAGCAATCTTGATAAATCCGATCGTACCACCGGCACCGTTTGGTACCAATCCTAATACTGCGATAATGGCGATGAACATTGCCAATATCGTCATTTCTCTTGTCTTTTCTCTTTTAGATAAGACTTTCTTTTCTGTCATTTTCTTTTCCTTTCCAAGCCACTTAAAGTGGTCTCATAAGTATTTATTTAAACAAGATTAAGCGTTATTTTTGATTTCTTGAATCTTGTTGAAATCCAATTCTTTCAGCATTGCCATTACCATGCTCTTGACTGCCGAATAATCATCTTTATGAATTATTGAAGTAGTTGAATGAATATATCTTGCCGGCATGCCGATTGTACAAACCAATACACCTTCGCGAGATAACTGCACAGCTGCTGCGTCAGTTCCACCTAAAGATTTATAATATTGGAATTTGATATTGTTCTTTTTGGCGGTTTCTTCGATGAACTTCTTCATGCCTTGATGAAGAATTGCTCTTGGGTCATAAAAACGAATCAAGAATCCTTCCCCCAGAGTTCCTCCTACTGTAGTATTCTCAAAGGTATCTTGGCAAGGAGAACAGTCAACGGCTATGAATAAATCAGGTCTTATCTTGAATGAAGATGTTGTTGCTCCTCTTAAACCGACTTCTTCCATTACATTGGCTCCGGCATAGAACTTACAAGGAAGTTCTTCCTTCTTGATATCTTCAAGCACATCCAAAGACATGGCACAGCCAAAACGATCATCCCACGCCTTTGAGAAGATTTTCTTACCATCAGCCGATTCTGTATAATCGTTTCTAAAAACTATTTGTTGGCCTATTTTGACTCCAAGATCAATAGCGTGTTGATAGTTATCCGCTCCAATATCAAGGAAGAAATCATCAAAACTAGATACTTGCTTTGTTTGGTTGTCTCTTAATAAGTGAGGTGGTTTGGCTCCGACGACGCCTGGCACTCTAGTGCCGTCGTCAAGAATTATATCCATGTGTTGTGAAATAGCTACTACCGGATTTACCGAACCGATTGCTAACATTTTAATCGTGCCTTTTGGCAGGATTTCTTCAACCATGGCTCCCACTTCGTCCATATGCCCGGCTAACATTACAATCGGACCATCCTTGTCGAGATTGACTCCACCAAAAATCGAGCCAAGATTGTCTTCAACGATTTCTTCTGATAAAGGTTCCAAATGCTCACGCATGTACTGTCGTACATATTTCTCATGTGATGATACCCCAGGCAATTCCACTAATTCCCTATAAATCTTCTTCATGTTTGTCTCCTTTGAATGTTGCTTTCAAGTAAAAAATCTTATTACCTTTTTCGACAAATTTCTGTTCAAATTCAGTCTGAATATTGTCATCTGGCATATTACTATACAAATCGTTATTGATTACGTCCAGATCAAAATATTGACTCTCATTAAACTCTATTTTAGAGAACTCAAATAATTCTGAGTTATCTGTTTTCATAATTATGTTCGAGCCTTGTTTTAGAATTCTGCTGTACCTATCCAAAAACTGAGTACTTGTCAACCTTCTTTTGGCAGTCCGTTTTTTTGGCCAGGGATCAGAGAAATTCAAATAAATTTTGGATATTTCTAATGTATCAAATATCTCTGGCAATTTATCAGCGTCTATTCTTATCAATCTTAAATTAGGAAGCGGATATTCAATTACTTTTTCCAAAGCTCTTATTATCACTGAATCGAATTTTTCAATTCCGATGAAGTTCTTCTCAGGCTGTCTAGAAGCAATCTCTTGAATGAATTTTCCTTTACCGCATCCAATTTCGATTTCAATCGGATTATTGTTTCCAAAACATTCATTCCACTTGCCTTTGAAATCAGTTGGTGTTCCAATTATGATGTTAGGATACATCGCAATCATTTCACCGGCATGTTTGACATTTCTAAGCCGCATCTTTTTCTCCGGCTAGTAACACTATACTTTCTGCATATATCGCAATTGACAATATCAAAGAATCAATATCTAAAAACTCATTAGGTTGATGCGCAAGTTCTTCTTGCCCTGGAAAATATGGACCAAAAGCAACAGCTTTTTTCATCACTCTGGCATATGTTCCACCGCCGATTGTGATAATGTCATGCTCCGTGTCCCCAGTGTATTTCACATAAACTTGGTGAAGAATCTTAACTAATGGATCATTCGGTGAAACATAATGAGGTTTAGAATCTTTGAAAAGCACATATTTCAATCCGTGTTTGTTAGCTGAATTTGACATCTTCGCTTCTCCAGCTTCGAAATCGTAATTGCGAGGATATCGGATGTTACATCCTATATCAACTTTATGACCATCGTACTTAATAAATCCGATATTGTTAGTTAGTTCTTTCATTTCCTCATCAAAACAATCCAATTCCAATTTTTTTCCGTAATGATCGAAAGATAAGAATTCATCAATAAATGATACAAATCCGGCATTGGTATGATTCTTCAAAAAGCCAGCCATCAGACTGATTGCATTTACTCCTAAGAATGGCATTGCGGCGTGTGCGTTCTTTCCATAGATAATATACTTGTCGCCTTGGATTTCTCCGGTATAATTATTTTTTTTCAGATATTCATTGAATTCATTCACAAGATTCTTTGACAAGACAGCTTCGCACATATCTGGCACTACATTGTATCTTTCACCAGCTATCATCGATTTTACCAAATCGTCTTTCATCTCTCCGACAAAATTATATTCATATATACCTTTTTCAGCATAAATAAGCGGAAATTCAGCATCTGGGGCAAAACCTAAATCTGGCATTTTTTCTTTTTTTAAGTAATGTCTGACTCCACGCATTCCTGATTCTTCATCTGTGCCAAGAATTATTCTTACTCGCTTATTAAGATTGATTCCTTGATCTTTAATCATCTTCAAAGCAATATAAGCAGCGATTGTCGGTCCTTTGTCATCCATGGCGCCTCTAGCATAGATTTTTCCATCGATTTCAGTCGCTGAAAATGGTGGATTCGTCCATTTGCCTCCAGCAGGGACTACATCAAGATGACCAAGAATTCCAAGAATTTCTTCGCCTTTTCCAAACTCAATATGTCCGGCATAATTGTCAACATTCTTGACAATAAATCCATCTTTCTCACCTAGATTGAGCATATAGTCCAAGGCTTTTTTTATTTCTGGACCAAAAGGTTCTTCTGAATTGTTCGGATCATATGCTTTCAACACTGTTGGAATTTGAAGTAATTCCTTAGATAATCGAACAAATTCTTCTCTGTAAGTTTTTGCTATTTCAAGCCAATTCATATTATCACGTTCCTTCTCTATTATTTTAACATATCATTGCAGGTTTTTAAAAGAAAATGTCATATGTAATATTATGTCGCGCTATTTGACATTATTTTAATATAAAGTATAATATATCTAACAACATGTATACATGAGAGAGTAGGTAATCACGATGGTTAGAAAAATAGCAATGGACAACCTTACGTGTTCCAACTGTATTTCAAAAGTCGAACGCAGGACCAGTCGCCTACCGTATGTGAACAGTGCTTCATTTAACTATGCGAAACAGATTCTGTTAGTAGATTTTAAAGAGGATTACAACGAAGCCAAAGCGCTTAAGGAAATCAAGGAAATTGTCGACATTCTGGAAGATAATATTATCACACACTATTATGAAGACCAGATAGTCATCAAGAAGGTTAATTTCTTCAACGAATATAAATTTGTTCTTATTGGTATGTTATTGATTACAATAACATTTTTTGGTTATAGGATCCTTCCTTTCATCAATAGTATTTTCAATATGAATCTAGCTCCATTGAATAACACTCTGAAAATAATATTCTATTGGACCGGATACCTTTTGCTTATATCAAAATTGCTGATCCAGCAAATCAAAGGAATTAAGAAGTTTGATATTTTCAATGAAAACACTTTGATGATAATTGCGACTTTCGCAGCGATGTTTATTGGAAAATACGAAGAAAGCGTTGCGGTCGTCATTCTATATTCATTTGGCGAGTATCTACAGACAAGAGCTGTTCAACATTCAAAGAATGAAATTTCCGCTTTGGTTAACTTGAAAGTAGAATACGCAAACGTAGTTATTAATAAGAAGATTGTCATAAAGGATCCTTCACAGATTGTGATTGGGGACGAAATTGTCGTCAAGAACGGTGAGAGAATTCCAGTTGACGGCGTTATTATAACAGGCTCAACTTCTTTGAATACATCGGAATTAACCGGTGAAGTAAAACTGAAAACAGTCGATGTCGGAGATGAAGTATTGAGTGGCAACATCAATGTTGGTGATGTTATTCACATTCAAGCAACCAAAGAATATAGTGATTCCACATTAGCCAAGATAATCGATCTAATCGAAAACTCGACCAATGTAAAGTCAAAGAGAGAATTGTTCATAACTAAATTCGCTAAGGTCTATACCCCTATCGTTGTAGGACTGGCATTATTGCTGGTTTTATATGGTGCTTTGATAGGAATCAAAACCACTAACAGCACTATGAATGATTATATCTATAGAGCGGCGATTTTCCTAGTAATCTCTTGTCCTTGTTCATTGGTTTTATCAGTTCCACTATCCTATTACGCTGGTATTGGTACTGCGGCTAGAAACGGTATACTATTCAAAGGATCTAGCTTTTTGCACATGATTACCGAAGTTGAGACCATTGCGTTAGATAAGACTGGCACTTTGACTTATGGAGATTTCTTTGTTAAGGAAGTCAGTGATAACGAAACCTTAAAACTTGCCGCCTCAATCGAAAGATTCTCAAATCATCCGATTGCCAAGGCTATTGTCGATT
>CALMFM010000116.1 GCA_937862575.1 uncultured Bacillota bacterium | reverse complement strand
GAAAAATGGTATTGTCGGCATTTTTCCTGAAGGCCAAATTTCACCTACGGGAGTAATTCTAGATTATAATCCCGCTATTGTAAAACTTGTTAAAAAAGCCAAGGTTCCAGTTTATGCGGCTAGACATCACGGTGCTTATCTTACCAACCCGCCATGGAACAAAAAATCATTTAAAGGAAAGATTGAATCATTCGTTGAACTTATCTTATCCAAGGAAGATATAATGAATTTGCCTGATGATGATATCAGCGAGAAGATTAACTTGAAACTTCGGTTCAATACTCATGAATATAACGAGTTAAAACAAATGAAAGTCAAACTCAATGATGTGACCAATCTTGAAAGTGTTATCTACCACTGTCCCAATTGTGGAAGCGATAATCTCAACTCAACCAAGACCTCGTTGATATGTCCTGATTGCAATAGTGAGTTTGTTTATGATGCTTATGGAAAAATTGGAGGTTATCGCCTTGATTTACTTTACAGAGAACAAGAAAGACTGATAGCCAAAAAATTTGAAGACGATCCGGATTACGCCATGGTTTCTGAAGTCAAATTAGAAAGTTATCGTGGGAACAGAGTCAAGGAAGTTGGTTTTGGAACGCTAACTTTAGACCTTGAAGGCTATACGTTCGTCGGAGAAGTCGATGGCGAGAAAGCAAAATACCACTTTAGCCCGCAAAATATAGCTTCACTACCCTCGGATTTAGGAATTAACGTTCAAATTTATGAAAATTATATAATTTATCAATTCGTTTTTTCAGACAGAAGGATACCTTCCCAGTTTGTCATTGCCGGAGAATACATTTATAAAGTCTTTCATAGGAAAACTAGTAAAAATACTCAATAATGAGACTTGTGCAAGCAAGTCTTTTTTTTGTGCCTTTAACAAATGAAACCACCCGCATTAAAAAATTGACTAAACATTCAAAAACTTCCTAAAGAATGCATTTTATGGTATACAAATCAAAAATTATTTGAATTTCAAAGCAATGAAAAATAATAAATATTTATATAAAAGAAAAATTATTATAAATATAAAAAAACAAATCAATATTCGATGTAAAAAAAAGATTATTTTTTTCAAAATAAATTCGTATTTTGCCTATTAAAAAACCTTTAATTGTTATATAATAATTACCAGTCACAAATGAGTAATTCATCGATTCAATATCGATGTATTATTTTTTAATATAAGGGGGAAGAAATGTTAGTTGTCAAGCGTAATGGAGAGAAGGAAAAATTCGATCTTAACAAAATCGCAAACGCTTTGCATAAAGCTTATGCAAGCGTTGGAGAAACAATAACACAAGAGGAATGCTTAAGTAATGCAAAAATGATTACGGCAGATTACTTGAAGAATGAAGAAATAAATATCGAGATGATTCAGGATGATGTAGAATTGTTCCTGATGGAGACAAAAAAATATGAAGTAGCCAAGGCCTACATCAAATTCCGTGAAAGACAAAGACTTGACAGAGAGAATCCTTGGAACGACAATGATGAGCGCCAAGACTTGATTCTTGAAAAATACCTGTTCCATAACGAATCAAAGAAAAACTTCCTCAAGAGAGTTTCCTTTGGTAAGCCCTCTCTCGAGAAAATATTCCGCCACAAAGAAGCCATTTTTGGCGGAAGAAATCTTTACGCTATCGGAAGAGAAGGAAATATCACCGGTTCCAATTGTTATGTGACCGAAGATCCAGAGGATAATTTGGAGAGCATCTATAAAGTTGACTATCAAATCGCAAGAACCTACAGTTTTGGCGGTGGACAAGGATTGAATCTCTCCAAAATACGTCCAAAAGGAGCTAAAGTAAACAATACCTCCAACACGACTCCGGGAGTAATGGTGTTTGCGGAGAAATATAGCCACACAACTTTAAACACCCAACAAGACCAACGTCGTGGAGCTTTGATGCTTGTCCTGAATATTACCCATCCTGATGTAATAGAATTCATTACAACCAAGTTGGACTTGAATAAAATCAATGGAGCGAACATATCGGTTGCCATCACAGACAGTTTTATGGAAGCGGTTGAAGCCGACCAAACCTGGACTATGCATTTTGAAACGCCATATGAGACAATTGAAAAAACAGTTAAAGCTAAGAAACTATTGGAACTGATTGCCTATTCGGCTCATACGATGGGAGATCCAGGAGTCATGTTCATAAACCATATGAACGATTACCATTTCCTTAGCGAGTACGATGAAGTTAAATTCACTGCCACAAATCCTTGCGGGGAACAACCATTAATGCCACATGGATCATGTAATTTAGGCAGTGTGAATTTAAGAGCTTTTGTAAAACAACCATTCTCTGAAAATTCATATTTCGACTTTGAAAGGTTTGAATATGTAGTCGGAGAAATGATTATAGCATTAGACGACCTTCTAACCATGCTGGGAAATCGTCACGCATTGAAAGAACAAAGAGAGCATATAACAAAATACCGTGAAGTTGGTCTCGGAGTCATGGGACTCGCGGATCTGGCTTTAGCTATGGGTAAACCGTATGGCAGTCAAGAATTCATCAATTTCTTGGATATTTTGATGAAAAGAATGTTGAATAGTGCCGCGAAGGCCAGCGCAATGAACGCTAAAGACAAAGGCGCATTTGAGGCGTATGACTACGCAAAAATATCTTCTTCCAGATTCTATAAGGAAACTATTGAACCGGAAACAGATGAACTTATCAAAAAATATGGAATGAGAAACAGCCGTCTCTTAAGCGTAGCGCCTACCGGATCTATATCAAATATCCTTGGTGTCAGCGGTGGAGTTGAGCCTTTCTTCCAAATCAATTATACAAGAAGAATCATTTCCATGTTTGATGAGGAAAAGAAGATTACCGTGTGGGAAAAAGCTCCGTTGGAAATGGCCAAAGTTATGAAGATTGACCCTGAAGATTTACCGGAATGGGCAAAGATAACTTCTCAGAACATAAGTTTCCTAGAGCGTGCCAATGTACAGGCGACTATTCAAAAATATGTCGATACAGCTATTAGTTCCACATTCAATATTCCAAATGAAACAACGGTTCAAGATGTTATGGATATTTATATGACCGCATGGAAAAAAGGTCTAAAAGGAGCTACAGTTTTCCGCGACAGATGTGCCAAGATAGGAATCCTGGCCGGTATAAACGAAAACACTGAAGATTTGAATCCGGGAACACCTCCAGCCATGCATATTGAAGAGAGTTGGACAAACAAGAAAACCAAAGAAGTTAATCATTATGTTACCAACGTAATTATAGATGGGGAAAAATATACTCCAAATAAAATTGACAGAGAATTATGTCCACTTTGCGGCTCAGTCTTAATCAAAAAACAAGGATGTACGCAATGTAGTAGCGATCTTTGCGATTACGAAAAATGTGAAATTTAAAAAGAGAACTCGCTTCTCTTTTTTTACTTTCTGTCTATACTTATAAACTTATAAATGTTATTATGAATAGTGTGTGCGAAAGGAGACTGAACAATGTCATTCAAATTTCAAAACGATGATGCCCGTTGTAAAGCTTTTCGAGAGGTGCTAAAACAAGATTGGACCAAACTTGAAAGTGCAGAGACTGATAGAGGCCGAGGATTGCCTAAACCAAGCGTCACAAAAACCTACAGTGAAGGTGCCATATTCGATTTGGATCATGATATCAAAGATATATCCGATAAAACCTTATTTGAAGTTGTCAATTCCAGAAGAAGCACTAGAAAATATCAAGACGTTTTTATGACTCAGAAGGAATTGTCATATCTATGCCATATGACTTGCCATATCTCAAAATTTGGCCCAGGATATGCGATGGGAGTGATTCCTACCGGAGGAGCCACTAGCAGTTTGGAGACGTATCTCTATTTGCATAAAGTTAAGGATTTTGTTCCTGGACTATATCACTATATGAAAGATACGAATCAATTAAGATTGATAAGATCTGATATTACGCCGGAAATGGTGAATGAATCGACTTTGAATCAATTGCGCGGCGCCCAAGTAATATTCTATTGGACCGCAACACCATATAGAACTGAGTATAAATATTCCAATACATCACATAAAATGATTGCCCAGGAATCTGGACACGCTTGTCAGAATCTTTATTTGGCTTCAGAAGCAATCGGATATGGCACGGTAGCTATTGCCGCATACAATCAAATCGCTGCCGATAGATTGTTGGAATTATCTGAAGATGAATTTGTAATATATGTAGCTGCAGTAGGAAAGAAAATCATCTAATATTGACTAGGAGCCAGAATGGACACATTAATATTTTCACTCAATGCCGTCTTACCGATATTAATACTGATATTATTCGGTTACATTTTAAAAAAAGTAAGGTTTTTGGACGAGCATTTCCTTCAGATAGGAAACAAGTTTGTTTTTAGAGTAGCGTTACCTACTTTATTGTTTTATACTATCTACAAAATTGACAATCTTGGAGATATCAGTTGGCCAGTTATAATCTATGCAGTCTTGGCTGTGATTTTGTTATTTATCACCGGATTAATCGTCGCAATGATAGTTATTAAAGATAATCATCAGCGAGGCACTCTGATACAAGCGACTTTCAGAGCCAATTACGCCATCATAGGCATACCTTTGGCAGAAGCTCTCGGTGGTCAGGAGGCAGTAGGTGTCGTAGCTTTAATTTCCGCGTTTGTCGTGCCATTGATGAATATATTGGCTGTTCTGGCATTGACAATGTTTGTTAGAGATGAGAATGAACAAGGTCATCCGTTTTTGTCAACGTTGGTAAAGATAGTCAAAAACCCTCTGATTATTTCTATTTTTGTAGGTTTGTTAGTGCTTTGGATTCGTTCTTATTTACCAATAGATCCGGAAACAAGCGAACCGGTCTTTTCCATAAAAAACAATCTGGTTTTTCTATACACTTCAATTCAATGGGTTGCACAAATCGCATCTCCGATTGCTTTGATAATACTTGGCGGCACCTTCGAATTCTTTGTCATAAAGAATCTTGCCAAACAGATTTTCTTCGGCACATTTTCAAGAGTCGTAGTTGCACCAGCCATTACTCTATTCTTGGCAGTCTGGCTTTCAAAAAATACAAACTGGTTTAATTTTTCTGCGATTGAGTATCCAGCATTAATTGCTTTGTTTGCATCACCTACTGCGGTTTCTGGAGCGATAATGGCTAAAGAAATGCATAATGACGAGGCCTTGGCTGTCCAATATGTGGTTTGGACAACATCGTTATCAATAGTATCCATATTCATCATAGTATTCATATTTAGAAGTCTTAACCTGATTTAAATAAGGTGTTTTTATGTTCCGTGATAAATTGAAGGAAAACAGAATCAGGCTTGAGATGAACCAAAAAGCTCTCTCGATGAAATTGAACGTTTCGGAAGAAGAAGTATCAAAATGGGAAATTGGCATATCAATGCCGGATATAGAAACCGCCATAAAGCTTTCCGAAATATTTAATGTGTCCATTGATTATCTACTCAAAGACAGTAAATCAGATTCTTCATTTAGCTATTATACAAAGACAAAAGACAATAAAAGAATTATGTCCATTCAAACTATTGCCAGTATCAGTTTTCTGACTTTGTCTTTTTTATCATTGCTTACTTTGTTGGTAATTGCTTGGATAGAACCAATAACTTATATATCTAGTAATGATGAAGTAATAATCGGAATTAAGGCATATATGTACAAATATCAGGAATTCAACACTGCGGTAATCTTCAGTATTGGGGTCCTTATTCTGTCCGTTATTTCGCTCTTTGTGCCAATTGACAAAGTAAGAAAATTGTTTCAGAAGAAAATGTGATATTTTGATAAAAAAAAGTTGCTTTTTAATAACAAATTTGATAATATATATATCGGCCTTTTAAAACGGATATGCGCAAACATGCAATATATGCCGACAGCATAATCCAATTCGGCGGCGATTATGCGCTCATAGCTCAATTGGATAGAGCATTTGACTACGGATCAAAAGGTTTCGGGTTCGACTCCTGATGAGCGCGCCATCCACTCGGGAAGTAGCTTAGTTTGGTAGAGCACCTGGTTTGGGACCAGGGGGTCGCAGGTTCAAATCCTGTCTTCCCGACCATTTGTTTTAAAAGAGTTAGGTGACTAACTCTTTAATATTTTATGGACCCTTAGCCAAGCGGTAAGGCACGGGACTGCAACTCCCTCATCGCCGGTTCAAATCCGACAGGGTCCTCCAAAATACATGATTTACACCTGTGAAGACAGGTGTTTTTTTTAAAAAAAACCACCAGGAATCTGGTGATTTTTGACTAATATTTATTTTGTACAGATCTAAGGAAAGCCGCACTTGAATTATCCAGCTTAACCAGATAATGCAGATTGTCATGATAGAACCCGAAATCTCTTCTTAAAGTTATAGTTGGATTTGTTATCTCTGATATTGGAATGGTTTTTTCCAAAGCGCCTGAAAAGATCAATTCACCTTTTTTATGCTTTACATTGACTCTTCCTACTTCATTTTGTTCATATGTCTGGATATCCATATATGATAACAGAGCGCCGGTTTCAAATTCCGATTCTCTCAATTTGTCAGTAAAGCCTAATTGATATTTGTTCCAATCGACGAGATTGTCAAAAACAAAATCATGAATGAAACCATATTCGTCGATTCTGCCTTCTTTATTACATGAAGAGCAGTGGAAGGTGTTACCATGCGTCTTAATGGAATTAATTGCTTGGCAATGAGGGCAAACATAAATAACATTTTCTAGGCCTTCCGCCAATTGTTTTCCACGGTGAGGGACCATTGCCTTTCTTTGATATTCGTATTCGTTATGATACAATTCTTTATTGACGATTTCTGTAACTTGTTCTAAAGACATTTCTGCTAAAGCTTCTTTGGTAATTGACATTTTATAATACAATTCTATAAAGTGTCGTGATCTTTTTCCAGTACCCCATCTTGGTCTTGAGGAATAACCACCTCTAACATTGCAGGTTACGACATCGAGTTTTAATTTTTTAATGAGTTTCATCGTTGTATTTTCGACATATCCGGTTTCACCATAAAAAGTGGTGTCACCTTCAGGGAAGATTAAAATTGGATATCCTTTTTTAACAACATTGAAGATATTCATCATTGTGGCTGTATCGCTACGCCCTTTTGCTTTAGAAATAACATGAGCCACCTGAGTAACCAAGAACTTGGTCGGTTGCTTCGTGAACAAAGTTTGGCTGGCGATGATGAACGGAACTTTCCAAGTCCGTAAAGGCACATGAACTACATCGAATAGATATGTGTGATTAGCCAAAAGAATATAAGGTTCTTTTCTACAGAATTTATACAAAGGATCTCTATGTACTTTTCTTTTGGCATCAAACCACATCCAGATGTAAACGAGTGGTCTCGCCAGATTCAATAGAATATCCTGTTGGATGTCTCTAAACTTCTTTTTCATATAATCACCACCAAATTCAGTAAATATATTATAACATTGCTAAAGCGGATAGACAAGGATACCTGGATAATTAAAATGTCGGTTCTCACCGACATCTTTTCTTTATTCTTTAAATCTCTCGTTTCCGAGGTAGAAAATTGCCAAGGTATCAACCCCTGAATGTGCTCCGATAACCGGTCCAATTGGGTTAATCGTTATGATATCTTCAGAGACGCCTAATTTCTGAACGATATTTTCTTTGACGTAGATTGCATCATCGATACAATCTCCATGAGATATATATATAATCTGATTGCTATCTTTGTCATAAGTGTCAACCATTCTTTGAATTAACTCATTTAAAGATTTGAATCTTCCCCGAGATTTTCCGTAGACTTTCAATTGCCCTTCAGTTGAAACATGAAGTAAAGGTTTAATATTTAACAGATTACCTAAAATCATGCTGGATGCAGATAACCTGCCGCCTCTGCGTAAATGTCCCAAATCACTTACTGTGAACAGGTGAGATACGTTTAACTTAGTATCTTCGACGAATTTAGCAACTTCATCTATGCTTTTCCCGGCTTTTCTTAATCTTCCTGCATATGTCAGCAACAATCCCTGACCCATGGAGGCGCATAATGAATCAATTGTAACTATCTTACGCTCTGGGAAATCATCCTGTAACTCCCTTGCGGCTATTAAACTTGAATTATAAGTTCCTGATAAGGCACTGGAGAAGGATATAGAAAGAATATCCAATCCTTTCTCTAAAACAGGAGTAAGAACCCTCATGAAATCATTGGGATTAGCTTGAGCGGTGATAGCCACTTCCTTTTCTCTTAGCATACCATAAAATGTTTTTGATGAAATTTCCGACTCGTCAAGCAAATTTTGATATTCTTTCCCGCGAATAGTTACTTTTAGAGGAAGAACCACTAATTCCAGGTCTTTAGCCAGTTTGTCTGGAAGATCAATGCATGAATCTGTTACTATGATAAAATCACTCATAAACTATGTCTCCTTTATTTTTAACTACTATGTCTCTCATAATACTTTATCAAAATACTATTTATGTGTCAAGTGCATCAGAAAAATTATCTTGTTGTTTGGAAAAAGAGTCCGATTTTAGTATAATATTTTTAGGTGATAATATTATGAGCAATAACAAATACAAATTAACAGAAGGAATCTACTGGGTAGGCGCGATTGATTACGAACTTAAAGTGTTCGATATCATCATGGAGACCGAGTTTGGTTCTACATATAACAGTTATCTAGTGATTGGCAGCGAGAAGACGGCGCTGATTGAAACCGCCAAGGTACAATTCAAAGACGAGTTTCTAAATAGAATAAAAGAGCATGTAAAAATCAAAGACATTGATTACCTGGTAATGAATCATACAGAACCTGATCACTCTGGGTCTATAAAATATTTGCTGGAAGAAAATCCGGATTTGGAAATCTATGGCTCGGCAGCTGCCTTGATGAATCTAAAAGAAATTCTTAATATTACTTTCAAAGGGCATCGGGTTACAAATGGATTAAGCGTTTCCTTAGGAGACAAGACTTTGGATTTTTACCTTCAACCTAATCTTCATTGGCCAGATACAATGTTTACTCACGTGAAAGAAGCGGATACGCTGTTCACTTGCGACTTCTTTGGCGCACATTATGCGTCTAATATAATCAAAGTCAATGATTTGCCGGACTTAAAAATCTACGAAAGAGTTTTAAAAGAGTATTTTGACGCTATCATGCATCCTTTCTTGCCTTATGTAAGAAAGGGACTTGAAAGAGTAAAAGATTTAAATCCGAAAATTATAGCGGTATCTCATGGGGCGGTACTTGAAGAACCATATTTATCTCACGCAATCGAATTATATGATAAATGGAGTACATTGCCGGTTAAACTTGATAAGCCTTTGGTATTGATACCATATGCGACAGCTTATGGATACACAGAAAAAATGGCTAACATCATCAGCGATACTTTAAAAGAAGAATTTTCCGGAGAAATATATGTTAATATGTATGACCTTATTTATGCCGATAGACACGAGATTGTCAAACAAGTGCCTATTTGTGATGCATTTCTAGTTGGGTCTTCCACAATATTAAGAGATACAGTTAAAATCGTCTGGGATTTACTTGCGAGTATCGATTATGAAATGGCTAAAGGGAAACTTGCATCATCATTTGGTTCTTACGGATGGAGTGGAGAAGCAGTAGAACATATAATTCAAAGAGAAAAGCAACTTCAATTCAAAACCGTTGAAGGTTTAAGAATCAAATTTAGTCCTTCCGAGTCGCAAATTGAAGAAATCAAAGAATACGCTCGTGGAATAGCGAGATTAATTAAGGATAACAAATAGAAAAGGTGCCGCCGGCACCTTTATTTTTTATGCATTCACTCCGAATTCGATTGGTTCGATATCAGGTAAATATTCCTTCATTTTATCCACAAAAAGCACTCCAAGCAGATGATCGTATTCATGCTGGAATACAACTCCTGGGAATCCATTTAACTTGAGAATGACTTGAGTCGTTTCTCCAGTTTCCAAATCAACCAAGTTAACTCTCGCCTTTATTCTTTTCGAACGTTCGACCAATCCGGTTATCTCTTCATCTACAGATAAGCAACCTTCACCACCAGAAAGATAAGTTTTCTCTTCAGAAAAGGAAATTATCTTAGGATTGACAACCGCATATTTATGTAGATTCTTGAAATTCTCATCCGCTGTCTTCATCACAAACATTTTCTTTGATTGATTGATTTGTGGAGCAGCAAGCCCAACGGAAGGTCTAAATTTGTATTTTTCAACCATTTCATCATTTTGTGAATTTTCGACTAGATCCATCATCTGTCTCAACGTATCAAGATCTTCTTTGGACAACGGAAGGTTCACCTCTTTGGCCCTTTGCCTAAGTGTAGGATGACCATCTAGGATAATATCTTTCATCAATAACATTTTTATCACCACGCATATTATACCAAATCACTTCATTAAATAAAAGCACTTTAACTTTTGAAACACTGGAATAGTTGAATGAAATATGATATAATCTTAGCATAAAAAGATGGTGATAATCGTGGTTGAAAGAAAAGGAATAGTTATCTACTTCCAAAATTCAAAAGTTGTGAAAACATTAGATAAATACAACATAAATGTAGTATATGTAAATGAGGCTGGCAAGTATCTCACCGGATATTGTAATGCCAAAGATTTAAACAATATTCGAAAAGAACTTAAGAATAACAAACTCATTAGAAAAATAGAAGAATCATATGTAGATATGCCAGAAATTGGAATATAAAAAATATTTGTATCTGTCAATAAAAATTACTTGACAGATACTTGTTTTTTTGTTAGAATAAGTAGGAATGAAATTTAGGAGGAATAATTAATGATTAAACTTAGATTACAAAGATTTGGTACAACGAAAAAACCTTTCTACAGAATAGTCGCTGCCGACTCAAGAAAACCAAGAGATGGTAGATTTTTGGAAATTGTTGGTGTATATGATCCAACAAGGGAACCAGCATACGTTCAAATCGAAAATGAAAAAGTACTGGCTTGGCTGAACAAGGGAGCTCAACCTACAGACACAGTCAGAAGCATCTTCTCAAAAGCAGGAATCATTCGCCAATTTGTTGCTGAAAAAAACAGTAAGTAGGAGTCCCGAAAATGGCTGTTGATTTTGAAAAACTAGTATTAGATTTGGTAACGCCATTGGTCATACATCCTGAAGATTTATTGGTGAAAAAATTTTCAGAGGATGAAACTTCTATTACAATACAAGTGCTTGTCAATCAAGAAGATTTAGGAAGAGTTATCGGCAGAAGCGGTAGAATTGCTAACGCGATTCGGACAATAGCCTACGCTGCGGCTTCCAGAATGGGCAAGAAGATTAACATCGATATCGATTCATTCTAAAGATGAGAGAAAGAATCGCAGTCAGCGCTTGTCTACTAGGTGTCAATTGCAAATATAACGGTGGCCATAATCTAAATCAGAAAGTCATCGATTATATAAATGGAAAAGAAGTTGTAATGATTTGTCCCGAAGTGTTCGGCGGGTTAGGAACTCCGAGAATACCTTGTGAAATTCAAAGTGATGGCAGAGTTATCAATCGCGAAGGATTAGATGTTTCTGAGAACTTTAGAACAGGCAAAGAAAAAACTTTTGAATTACTGGAACAAAACAGATGCAAGAGGGTAATACTAAAGGATGGTTCACCATCATGCGGATACAAAACCGTTTACGATGGCACATTCAGTAATAGGAAAACCAAAGGTCTGGGTGTTACTGCAAAATATCTGCTTGAGAAAGGCATTGAAATTGTCGATCTCGATACATGAGCCAACCGCTTTGGTTGGTTTTTGCTTTTTATGGGAGACCATAAAGGAAAATAAGAGGTAAATAATGAAAATAAAACAAGAAATACAAAGAGCAATCGACGAAATGGGTTTCGTCGAATTGACAGAAATACAAAAACAGACAATCCCATTGCTGCTGCAAGGAAAAGATGTCATTGGCAATTCACATACCGGAACTGGCAAAACGGCCGCTTTTGGCATACCGATTTTGGAAATGATTGATTTTTACGATCGGTCGATTCAGGCATTGATCATCACTCCGACAAGAGAACTTGCAGTACAGATCACAAGAGAACTGACAAAGATAGCCAAATATATCGATGGATTCGATATAGTTGATGTCTATGGCGGAGAGATAATAACGAGACAACTGCGTGATCTCAAAAAGAAACCACAGATAATTGTAGGAACACCAGGAAGACTTCTCGACCATATAAAAAGAAAAACCGTAAAATTAGAAAACTTGCGTTATTTCATATTGGATGAAGCAGACGAGATGTTAAAGATGGGATTTATTGAAGACATTGAAACCATTTTCTCGTATGCACCTGAAAATAAACAAACCTTAATGTTTTCCGCAACCATGCCCGAACAGATTGTGCGTTTAGCCAAAAATTATATGATTAATCCTGAAGTTGTCACATCAGTTGGCGCTGATATGACCAATCAAGATGTATCACAATACTACTATAAAGTTAATAAAGAAAATAAAACAGAGGCTTTATATAGACTTCTAAATATATATCGCCCCAATCTTTCTTTGATATTTTGTAATACTAAAGCCAGAGT
Organism: uncultured Bacillota bacterium; assembly: GCA_937862575.1. GTDB lineage: Bacteria > Bacillota_I > Bacilli_A > Izemoplasmatales > Hujiaoplasmataceae > 4572-104. The sequence continues at coordinate 23,773 of CALMFM010000116.1, read as the reverse complement.
CGACGAACTGACAAAAGAACTGATTGACCGTAAAATAAATTGTGACAAGATTCATGGAGACCTTCCTCAAACGACAAGACTTGATGTCCTCAACAAATTCCATCAAGGAATAATTGAAGTCCTCGTAGCCACAGACGTGGCGGCCAGAGGTCTTGACATCAAAAATGTTGAAGCGGTATTCAATTATGACACTCCAGAAAAAGCTGAGTATTATGTTCATAGAATCGGAAGAACCGGAAGAATAGGTAATCTAGGTTATTCCTTTACTTTGGTTTCCAAAGGTGAACTGAAGAAGATAGAAGAAATCGAAAGAATTACCGGAACAACAATCAAAAGAAGAAATATTCCATCTTATGAAAGAGTCATGGATGTGCGGTCCGACAAGTTTGTCGAATCAGTAACTAGTGTGATTGAGAGTCAAAATCTGGAAAAAGAGTATTCTACATTAAATAAATTGATTCAAGCAAAATTGCCGGAGGACCAAATTATTGTAGCTCTTCTTAAAATGCTTGACTCCGAAGCTGACGCTTCTCAAAACAAAGATGACATCAATGAGACATTCGAGAAGAAGACATTTAAATCAGCTCCTACAGGCGAGGTTGAAAGATTCCATCTTAACGTTGGAAAAAGAGACGGGCTTACAGTGTCAGACATACTTGATTTCATCAGATCAAAGATCAACATTCAATCCAAAGAGATTCAGGATATCGCCATATTGACAGAATTCTCATTCTTTACAGTTCCAAAGAAATATGCTCAACCAATCTTGGGAATTTGTAATCACAAGAAGCTTAAAGGAAGAAAAGTACAAGTTTCAATTTCCAAAAAAGGTAGATAACCCGCTCAGTATTGTAAATTGACAGATATTCAGTTATAATTTAAATAGAAGACTTTATAGGGGGTCATTATATGAATAAATTAGGTGTATTGGTTTGTACAAACTCTGCAATTGACTACATTAAGCACGATTATCAAGTTGGAATTATCAGATCCACGATTCTTATGGGTGGAAAAGAATATGTCGACTATGAAGAACTAACTGCCGATAAATTCTATGAGATGCTGAAAAGTGATTCTTCATTATTTCCAAGAACTGCGATGGCTTCTACAGGAACAATGTTGGAATTTTATGAGAATTTAAAAGCTGACGGCTGCGATACAATCATATTTATCACTATCTCTTCCAAGATGAGCGGTATCTATGAAAATGCTTTGCTTGCCGCGAAGATGATTGAGGGAGTAGATGTCAGGGTTTTTGATTCCAAATCGGTTGGCTATATTGAATGCAAGATGGTATTCGCAGCTCATGAAGGATTCAAGGCAGGTAAATCTATCGAAGAAATCATGAAAGATCTCGAATGGATACGCGATAACAATCATATGTATTTCGCAGTAAATGATTTGAGTTATCTTGTGAAAAACGGACGTTTGTCAAACGCCGCCGGATTCATAGCCAATGCTCTGAAAATAAAACCACTTTTGGAAATCAACAAGGAAGGCGCTGTAGTCAGCGTAGAAAAAATTCGTACCTTTGGTAAAGCCGTCGATAGAGTCATTGAGAAATATCTTGAAGAGACAGAAGGCAAAAACATCGAAACTTTTATAGTACACGCCAATAATTTGGAAACAGCCAACTATATTCGTGAAAAAGTGACCGAAGCCAGACCTAATGTCGGTGAAATAAAGGATTACTTGTTAACACCAGCAGTAGGAGCGCATAGCGGTCCGGGAGCTGTGACTATTGGTTATATTGTAAATAGATAAAAAGGGGTACCACATGATTAACAGTGATATCATAAGGGGCAATATCGATACCTTGATTCTGAAACTTCTTCAGGAAAAAGATATGTATGGTTATGAGATAGTCAATGAGATCAAAGGCAGAACCAATGATGTATTCGATATTCGTGAAGCCACTTTGTATTCAGTTGTTCAACGATTGGAAAAAAGAGAATTGATTTCGTCCTATATGGGTGAAAAATCTCACGGAAGAAAAAGAAGATATTACAAAATTACACCTTTTGGAAAGGCGTATTATGGCGAACTAATCAAGGAATACAAAACCTTGAAAGTAATCATGAGCAATGTACTGGGGGATGACGTATCATGAATAACATCAAAAGATTCGTAACCAGATTATTGAAGGATTTGTTCAACGAGGAAGATAAAAAAGAACTGGTGGATATTTTGACCACCAGCCTTGAGGAAAAAGTTGAAGATTTAGTTGAACAAGGAAACACGAGAGAAGAGGCTATTGAACTATCCATAAAGGAATTCGGTAATGCCGAAGATGTTCTCAAGGCATTTCCTGAATATGAGAAGAATATCAAGAATGCAGTGAAAAGGAGACGCAACCAATTGTTGTTTGCTTCTTTGGCATACTTGATTGTAACCGGGCTTGTGGCATATTTAAATTTTCAATTGACGCCTGATGTGTTATGGTTTGTATTCATTGCGATTGCCTTGTTATTCTGGCCTTTAGTCATGCTTTATCTTTACCTGACAGCGAGGAGATAGGTTTGAGCACTCGTAAAATAGTATTTCTGGCAATGATGATTGCCGCAAGTATCGTCTTAAGCATTGTAGAAACCGCATTATCATCTTTTCTATTTGCATTTCCAGGAATAAAATTGGGGCTTGCCAATATTGCTACTTTGGTTGTTATATATACCGTGGGTAGAAAAGAAGGAACGATAGTCGCAGTCATAAGAATTTTCTTGGTTGGCCTATTATACACCGGATTGTTCTCTCAGTCATTTTGGATTAGTCTAGGCGGAGGATTGATGGCGCTATTGGTCATGATTCTTTTATGCAAGTCAAAATTATCCATCTTCACTGTATCTGTCTTGGCTTCACTGATGCATATGGTTGGACAGATAGCGATTGTAATTTTCATTTTGAACACAACCAGTTTAATCTATTATTTACCATACATGATGATTATGAGTGTGCCGACCGGAATCATTACCGGCTACCTTTCAAAAAGGATTATCACATTATTTTCAGAAAAAATCAGATCATATTAAAAACACTTCTTGTGAAGTGTTTTTTTAAGCATTGTAAATGTAACTTGCAAAGCCTTGACTGTAAACATAAGAACCATCAAATTTGTACCATACCGCTTCAAGCCCATCAAAAGCGTTCACAAATTCAATCGCATCTTCTAAAGGCAATAGGAAGATAGCCGTCGATAAGATGTCAGCCAGAGCCGAATCTTCATATAGTACTGTGATACTCATGGTCTCCCCGCCAGGATAATTTGTAATTGGATTGATGATATGATGGTATATTTCCTGATCATCTATTCCTATGAAAAATCTTTGATAATTACCACTAGTAACAACTGCTAGACCCGGAGGCACTCGCAAATACATATAATATTCTCCATAATATGTGTAATCAGTAGTTGGAGTTGTTAAAGCAATATAATAATACCCGTCATCGTTATTAGGATTATCTCCCCCGGCAACGACGTTTGAATTCCCTGTGTTAAGCAAGTAGGTTACTCCAAGATCGTTTAGGTGTTCCTCGATTACTTTTGAAATGTATCCTTTTGCCATTCCACCTAGGTCAATGGACATATCAGGCATATCAAAACTTAGAGAATATGTTACTGGGTTCAAGGAGATTAGATTTGGATCAGTATTGAATTCGCCTTCATCAATCAAATCATTTGGGACCGGACAATATGTTATACCGTCAGTCACAATACAATCATCGCTTTCTCTTGCATTGTGCCAAATTTCCAAAACCGGGTTAAGAGCGATATCAAAAAGTGGAGTACCGCCTGATAATACCAAGGATTCGTTTTCGGCAGCGAAATAGATTGCGTCAAATAATTCCTTATCCAAAATCAAAGATTCATTAGAGTGGTTAATGGTATAAATATTAGTAATGCCTTCGTATTCGTGATATTTATCAAAATATTTGTGATATAAAGTTACAGTATCTTCAAAGTAGGAAAATATTTCTTCGATATTATAACTTTCGTCTACTGAATAATATAACTTCAGTGAAATTGTTGTATCAAAATATGACGTCAACCTTTTCTCACAGATATATACTCCCTCTTTAGCGCCTAAAATACAATAATCCTCGTTGGGATTAGTTTCTTGGGCACAGCCATATAGCGTTACTATAAGAAGGAATGCAATCAACATTGTTAGTAACTTTTTCATAAAAAACTCCTTAATGTTTATGGGAAATGATATAATTATTAATAGAAACGGCGGTGATATCATCAAAAAAATTGATTATCTGATAATATCTTTGATATTGATTATCGGCGTTTTCTCTTTCATCGGGTTCAAAATATATGAGGCAGTTCAAGCCACGGGAAATATTTACGCAAAGATTACTTATGAGAACACGCTTATAATGATGATTGATTTGGAAACAAACGACTACGTAATATATGATACTGATTATAAGGATCTCATCGATGTTGGCAGGTCAGAAGAAGGAATATTCTACGTTCCCGGGAAAGTGACTACCGACATGACAAATCTTTATGAAATAGATTCATATGCAAGAGACAATGATATAGTTGGAATAAAATTATTGGTTCTTAATAACAAGATATCAGTGGTATACCAAGAAAGTCCAAAGGATTTATGTGAACTTCAAGGTCCTTCCGCCTCTCACCTTGAACCAATTGTCTGTTTGCCCAATGAACTCGTCATTGATATTTATACAAATTTGGATTCCGACCAATTTGTGCCGGATTCAGTATTGGAGTGATTATATGTATTTTCTAGCGCTAGATCAAGATATATTTACAATAACCAGAATAATTATGTTCTTTGTGGCGGTCGTTTTCATTTTCAAAGCTATGCAAGCTATTGATTTGACCAAGATTTTCAAGAAAAACTCTTCGGACCAAATCCGTTTCATATTTATGGCTGTGGCCATAATACTCGGGTACTTGTTGGTCGATGCCGTTATGTCAGTTTTTGAGTTGGTGAATAGTCTGTTCTAATCACGAGTATTCTGAAAATTCTTCAATGATTTCGAGGCTATCCTCGAAATTATTTTTTTGAAACAACTCTTCTCTCGTAAACTCAAGTCTAGTTGATTCTATCTTGAAGGTGAAGAGGATGTTTTGATCATACTCAACATCGATAAGATTGGTATTCTCTCGCAAATATTTATCGACGTTACCAATATGATCATAATCGGTTTTGACTTGGCAGAGATAAGTTATATTTTTTTTAGTACGTTGACAAATAGATAACGTTTCCGCTGCTGTCTTGGAATAGGCTCGAATCAAACCACCAGCACCTAACTTTACTCCGCCAAAATATCGGATTACAACCAATATTACATTAGTCATATCATTCTTGAGAAGAACTTCAAGTATTGGATATCCAGCTGTCCTTGTCGGTTCGCCATCATCCGAAGCTTTTTGGATGATTCCCGTATCACCGAGAATTAAAGCATAAGTATAGTGGGTAGCGTTTGGATACTCCTTGCGCAGTTCACTTAATACTTCTTTTGCGGATTCTTCTGAAGAAATAGACGTAGCTACGCCTATGAATCTGGATTTCTTCTCTTCGATTTCCTTTGTAATTCGGTTTTTGATTGAATACATAAAATCACCATACAATATTATAACATATAGCATGTGTCTTTGAACGTATTTAAACAAATGGAATAGGAAATAAGAATTGATTATGATATAATATGTAAGGTGATTTGAATGAAAGATTACTATGAAAAAGGCAGAGAAATAGTCAAGAAATTACTTGATAACGGCTATCAGGCTTTTTTTGTTGGAGGCTTTGTTCGGGATTTCCTTTTAGGTAAGGTTATCAGCGATATTGACATTACCACAAATGCACTACCTAAACAAGTTCAGTCACTATTCCCCAAAACCAAAGCTACAGGATTGAAATACGGAACTATAACTGTTTTTGAAGGAAACCATGGTTACGAGGTAACAACTTATCGAACTGACGGTGACTATATAAATCATCGAAAACCAGAAGAAGTTAGTTTCTCAACCAGTCTTGAAGAGGACTTAAGTAGAAGAGACTTCACGATAAATGCATTCGCAATGGATTATGAAGAAAAAGTAATCGATTTGTTTGAAGGCAAGAAAGACCTTGAAAATCATTTGATTCGAGCCATCGGCAATCCGGATAAGCGATTTGATGAAGACGCGCTAAGAATATTGAGAGCATTCCGCTTTGTTTCCAAACTTGGTTTTGCAATTGAAAAAGAGACTTTGAATAGCGTCGAAAGAAACATCAATTTATTGAAAGAAATAGCTAGTGAAAGAATCCTTGGAGAACTTAAAAAGATATTTGAAGGGGACAATCAAAAAACGGCTATAAAAGTCATGGAAAGCACTGGCTTTGGAAAGGTATTCCCCGAACTTGACAAAGGGTTGAATCTTCTTTCAAAAAAAGAATTCGTACATTTGACCCATCTGGAATTCTTGGCTTTGTGTTTCTATCTGGACGAGAGCGAAATTCCTTATAATTGGCGATTATCCAACAAGGACAAAGCGCTTATTAACAAAATAATAGAATTGGTTACTGTTACAGAAAATGACTCATATAATGAGATGATTATTTATCGACTTGGACAAGATATTCCTTTGATGGCCAACACTGTCGCAAGGACTCTGAATCCAGACAATGATCAAGAAAATTTAATAAGGAAAATCCACCATGAATTACCAATCAGGAAAACCTGTGACCTAGCATTCAAAGGCCAAGACATTCTTGAACTGACTTCCGAGAGGAACGCCGAAGTAATCGGCGATATTATCGATGACATAACTTATATGGTCATCACAAGACAATTACCTAATGAATATGAGAAGCTCAAGGAATTTGCCTTGAGTTTAATGGAGACAAAATATGGAAAAGGATAAGAGACCATTCTATTGTTATCTGGATGATTTTGATTTGCTGACGATTATTGTGCCTATCAAAAACTACAGCGACAAAGATACATATGTCCTAATCGGAAATGAAGAAATAATCAAACTGAAAATAGAACAGAAAGTGAACATTGGCGTTGAAATCAAATTAATCGCCAGTTTTGACGCATATATATTTTTAGGAGAATTATACTTCATCCAAAACCAAAAGAAAGAGATGTCTGAGTTATATACCGGAAAGATTGTTAGAACAGAATTGTTTGACAATATCTACCAATACAACAAAGATGACTTAGGGTTCACCTATACAAAAGCAAGCACAAAGTTCAAAGTATGGACACCAGTAGCCAAATATGTCAAACTTGAATTGGTATCACCAAACGGTGAAAAATCAATCTATGATTTGACCTATAAGAATGCCGGGGTTTGGAGAGCTGAGATAGAAGGAGATTTAGAAGGGTATCGCTATCGATTCCAAGTTTATGTCAATGGCAAAGAAAGAATCGTAGTAGATCCTTACGCAATTGCTTCAAACGCCAATGGCGAGTATTCATATGTAGTTGACAAATCCAGATTCTTTCCAATGGAACATAAATCAAAGTTTTCCGGTAATATGCTTGACGCTATCCTTTATGAAATGAGCATTCGTGATTTCACAATCGATCCCAGCGTTGATTTCGAACATAAAGGCAAATTCCTCGGTGTTATCGAGGAAGGCAAGAAAACCAAGGATGGCTTTAGTGCCGGACTTGATTATCTTAAAGAATTAGGTATAACCCATGTTCAGTTGATGCCGGTCTTTGATTTTGACGGAATAGATGAAAACAAAGACGAACCACAATACAATTGGGGATATAATCCGCAACAATATTTCGTTCCCGAAGGATGGTTCTCAACCAATCCTAACGATCCTTACGCTAGAATCAATGAGTTTAGGCAAATGATTGATGTTCTGCACAAGAATGGAATTTCAGTAGTGATGGACGTGGTATATAACCATGTGTTCGACGCTGAAGAGTTCCCATTTGAGAAATTGGTTCCAGGCTATCCATATCATGTGGATAGACAAGGAATCTGTACAAATGTCAGTGGCTGTCATAACGACGTGGCGACTCATCGCCAAATGATGAGAAAGCTTATCATTGACAACGTCAAATACTGGGTTAACGAATTCAAAATCGATGGGTTCAGATTTGACCTGATGGGTCTTATCGATTATGAAACCATGAATGAACTTCGTCAGGAACTTCATGAAATATCAGAGCACTTGATAGTATATGGAGAGGGATGGAACATGTACTCATCAAATCTCACAGATCGCATGGCTCACATGAGAAACAAAAACGTCATCCCGACAATTGGCTTCTTCAATGATACTTTCCGGGAAACAATAAAAGGCGCTACCTTCAAAGTTATGGAAAAAGGATACGCAACCGGAGATGTTTCAGAAATCGATAAGGTTAAACAAGTTATGCTTGGCAGCGCTTATAACCGCTTCATGTTTAAATACACATCACAGTCAATCAACTACGTCGAATGTCATGACAATCAAACATTCTTCGACAAAGCCATCACCATTTCCGATGACATTGAACTAGTGAAAAAACAAGAGATGCTAGCCACTTCAATGGTATTGTTGGCGCAAGGAGTACCTTTCCTTCATTCAGGTCAAGAATTCTTCAGAACAAAACAAATGGATGAGAATTCATATATATCCTCTGATGAGATTAATCTGATCGACTGGGAAAGAAGAGCCGAATTTAATGAATCGGTCGAATATATAAAGAAACTGATAGCCATCAGAAAGAAATATGGATGTTTCAAGTTGAAATCATCTTCGGAATTGGAACAAGAAGCTGAAATCATTGAAATGAATTCCAAATCATTGATGATTCACTACAATTCAAAGTGCAATATTCTGGTGATTTTCAAACCGCTATTAGAATCTGAAACAGTCATCATACCAGATGAATATAAATTAGTTTTATCATCCTCACAAAATTATCAGGTTGAGGATAGCAATGAATACATTTTGAATGATATAGGAACCTATATCTTTATTAAGGAGTGATTTGATGATAGAAGTAGGCAAAGAATACAAATTTTACGGAAAAGTACTTCAAAAAAATGAATCGACATATGACAGTTATCCGATCAATGTCCTTACAGAGGATGCGGAGAATGTGATTGTCAGATTGGCCAAGGAAGAAGAAGTATCCTTGAATAAAATCTACTATTTCGAAACAATAGCCGTTCAATTCAAGGAACGAATTCATTTCGAAGCTCAAAAACATACCATAATGGGGGAAATGTCGATATCGGATAATAAAAAAGAGGAATTATTGAAATTCTTTTATCATTATGCTCCGGTGGAAACTGAAGTAATCAGAAAAGACATCGAAGCCAAGATTGAGAAATTGAGCAATCCTGTTTTAAAAGGAATTACAGAAACAATTTACAATCGTTATAAAGACGACTTTTATCTCTATCCTGCAGCGACCAAGTTTCACCATGCATACATTTCAGGATTAGCTTATCATACCCATTCAATGTTGAAATTAGCAGAAGGATTCTTCAATGTTTATCCGTTCTTGAGTGAGGATCTGGTAAACTCTGGAATCATTCTCCATGATATCTGCAAGATTTTTGAGTTTGATTCATTTGAGGGTAGCGAATATACAATCAAAGGCAAACTGATTGGACATATAACGATGGGAGCCAGTCTGATAGATGCAGTAGCTACTGAACTTGAATATGCCAACGCTGAAGAAACCATGCTTTTGCAACATATTATAATTAGCCATCATTATTATGGGAATTTCGGTTCTCCTAGGAAACCGAATATCGCCGAAGCATTGATAATCCATTTCATCGACAATATCGATTCCAAAACCACAGTGTTGGGAGAAGAGCTAAATCTTGTCGAAGTAGGACATCTTACTAGCCCGATAGGGGTTCTTGAACGAGAAAGATATTACAAACACAAATTGACAAAAGAGTAAAAAAATAAGAGTTGAACCGTTGAGTTCAACTCTTTTTAATTGATTTTATTTATTCTGTAATGTATTCGCTGAAGATAGCGTCGAAGTAAACTGTACCTACATCAGCCAACATAGCCATCAATTCGGCATTAGTAGCAGTAGTATAGATATTGGATACGAATTCACCTGATTCAAGTCTTCCCGACATGTCAACGTTGATTGTTCCAAGAACATATAATCCATCAAGTAAATCGCCAAGATAGAAGTCAAGAGCTGATTTTACGGAAGTAGGCAATTTAGGAACTGTGATACCATATGTGGCTTCAATATCGGCGTCAGTCAAATCATAAACCATAGAATAGAATTTGTATAAAGCATATAGTTGCATCTGTTCGAGCGTAGGAGCTTCATTAGCATTTTCTGATCCGTCAGAGTATAGCGGATTGTCTGGGTCTGTTTCAGTGAAGTCACATGTTGGTTGTTCGAAATCATCACCCTTAGAAGCTTCGATGACATGAAGACCGAACTTTGTCTCTACCAAACCAGAATATATTTCAGACTTGCTAAGATTCTGGTCAAGTTGATATTCTTGATAAAGGTTGATAAGAGCTGTTACATATTCTTCCACGAAGGTATCTTTTACACCATAAGTGCCACTATAAGTGAGTGAATGTGAAACATCATTGTCATCGACGGTATTCAAGTCTTCGGTAAGAATGAAGAATCCGTTTTGCTTGTAAATACCCCAAGTTTCATCTTCTCTGGAAGCTTTGTTATATTCGGAAATCAATTCAGCGAAGGTACCTTCGTATTCATCGATTGCTATTTCCAAGCCTGCTTGCAAGATATTGAATGCATCAAGTTGTTCCGGAGTCAATGAATCTTTATATTCGTAATAATCATCAGGGCTTCCGTCTTCATCGAAATCAAGATAAATCAAAAGGTGAGTCACGTCTAAACTGAAGTAATTGTCATAGTAATCTTGAACTATTGGATACAATGCATCCACAACGTCAGTTGCGACGACAGTCTCATTGATGAAATATGGTTGAATCTTACCGGAAACGAAATATTCCATTAAACCGAGTTCAGTCTTGGTGCCATATTGTGCATAAATGTAATCTGAGAATGTTGCATAACCGAAAGTCATTCCATATTGTGCATATAATTGTCCAAGGTATGCATAGTATTCTTTGACATTGGTAATCGATGTGTACATTTCATCCATTGCCGGAGTATTATTTTTCATCAAGTCTTTTTGATCGCCGAATACTTCAGTATAATAAGTTGAGTAGAGAAGCTCTTTGAACTGAGATGCATACAATGTATACAAAGCTGCATTTTTAGTCAAAGCGAATTCAAGGAATTGGTCAGCTGTAATTTGTAGAGGCTCATCGGAAGTAAGAGTGCTTTCATAAGTGGCAAGAATGAGTTTGTCTCCACTCTTTTCGGTAATAAAAGTTTTGTCGATGGCTTGATAATCAAGACCGAGGTAATGGTCATATATCTTAAGACCTAATTCTTGTCTTGTTGCTATCAAGATTGTATCGATATTTGTTTCGCCGTTAGAACCGGTAATATAGTCATCTAACAGCCTGTTAAATAATATATTGTAAGCTGTAGGATCGTTGATTAGAGTTTTCAAGGAAATTTCTTCCCATTCAGGCACTGTAACTGAGTCTGTTTCGCCATTTGCAAGTACAGTAACGGTAATCGAATGGCTTTCTGATTTTCCTAAGACAGTCATTGAAAATGTCAAAGTAACTTCAGTATCAGTGTCTGGAACGTTGACTGTTCCAAGGCTTGAAATAACAGCTGTATTGCTTGAAGACCAACCGATTGTGCCGCCATAGTATGTTGTAGTCGGAAGTTCGATGGTAGCGCCAATGGATGTCGGTATGACAACGAGTGGAATTAAGTAATCGAAGATTTTGCTCATGAAGTCTTCCTTAGGCACTTCAGTTAGTTTGAAGATCATATAGTAATATGTGTCAACACCGGAAGCGATAGCCTTTGGAGTCTGAGAATATCTTTCGCTATCGGCGATGCTTAATGTGTCGAACATGTAAGTTGCCAATGTTGGATTTAGGTCTTTTTCATCTAAATAGTTGAATGCGAGATATTCGTCATCGGTTGCTGCAAGTTGTTGAGCAGTTAAATTCGTAGGAAGTTCGTCTCTATACAATGAGTACACATAATTGTACATTTCGATGTATTTTGCCAAAACTTGTTCTTCAGTCAAAGAAGAAGAGTTATTTGAAGTTACTGTTACAACTTTATCAATGCTTGTGTATACTTTGTTGACATATAAGTCAGTAGTGTATGTTACATCTTCAGCTAATGTATTCCAGATGTGTCCATCAGGATCGATTGTAAATACCACTGCTTCAGTTTCATCACGAACTTCAATTGTTTCGTCCATATTGTATGGATCAGTTCTTGTAACAGAATAATAAGTTGTATTTTCTTCTTTGTATGCCAATGCATCTTCTGAATTATCAAACAATACGTCAGTAGATATAACAACTTCACCAAGCCCGTTTAGCAAGTTGCCGTCAACCAAATTGAATTGGTTGGTTCCGTCAGAGTACAACCCATTGACTCCGTATTCATAGGCAACATCACCATCTGAATCCAGAATGTCTTGATTTTCTGAGTCAAAATAGTAAACATCGATTGTTATGTATGCTTGAACGATATTTTCTTCTGAATCAAGCAACGATTCTTGTTTGTAAACATAACCATTGTATTCTCTCAAATCAATTCCAGCTAAAGAAACCAAATTGAATTTTTGCATTACGAATTTAGCGTCTTCAGTGCTTGTGAAACGAATCTTGATTGCAGAAACGTCACCCCAATAGTTGTTGAGATATTCCAATGCAACATTCTTTTCAGTGATTAGTTCGTCAAGAACAGCTTGTTCAGTGGCATATTTCTCTCTAGCCACGATAAGTCTTGCATACTCACCTTCATTGTTTTGGAAACCAGCAAGAATCATGGACTGTTGGAATGCAATCTCATATTTCTCTTTAGTATCGTCATCCAATTTAGCAAGTTCATCAGGATCGCTAGTCCCATAGGTGAGTTCTAGAATCTTCTCGTCTATCTCATCTTGGGTAACTTGATCTATATATTCCGATAAAAGAACCGAGTCGGTCATGTAAAGCAACTGTTGAATTCCATCGTTACTTTTGATCTCCTCGAATATTTCCTGATTTGTTATGGTGTAGATTACATTGCCTTGATCGTCGACTCTTTGGTAAAAGATTCCATCTGGATCACTTAGACTCGGATAATAGGTTCTGCCGGCAGTCAAAGACAAGACAACAGCGCCGAGTACGATAAAGGTCACAACAGAAACGATTATCAGCAATTTCTTGGTTAGTATTTCTTTCATCTATAACACTCCTTATTAATTTTCGCAATATCTATGATAACATTATTTTACACTAAAAACAATATTTATATTGTGAGAATTTGATGATTTATGATAGTATAAAAATACCTTTAATGTAGATTTTAGATAATATATAATATATTTGGATAATAAAAACAGGAAAAAAACTAACTTTATTGACAAAAAATATGGAACCAATTATAATATATACTGTAAATAGCAAAACTAGTGAAAACTAGTGACGCAAAGCTATAGGGCCTTCGCAAGATGGTAGCCAGTTGCCGTTGTCTTAAAAGACGAGGGCATTTTTTCTTTCATAAGGAGAAATGTCTAGATCAGATGATAATGGCATTTTTTATTACATTAAAGCAGAAAGGAGATTGAATAATGAGTATTGTTTCAATGAAAAGAAAAGTTGTCTCATCATTAGTGATACTGATTTTTTCTATCTCTCTTTTTGTTTTTTCTTCATACGCTTACTTTACCAACCTTTTCGGCGAACAATTCACAGCCGAAATTGGTTTCGTCGATATTGAATTGAATGCATATTTCGATGATGGATTAGGTGGTCAAATCCCTGCTGAAGAAGTAGTGCTTGAAGCCTTTTATGAATCAACCGCATCCGATGTGGCGTTCACCGCTTCAACCAACACAATAACATCTACTACAATAGATTTATCCGTTTATGCTTCTGGGGACAAGATTCGTGTTAATGGTTCGACAAGCAATGATGGAATTTATAGAGTGACTGGAACACCAACAGCTAATTCATTGACAGTCGTATCAGGCTTAACAGATGAAACTGCTGGGTCAAGCATCACTTTAGATAAAGTGGTAACAAAGCCGGGAGTTTATTATATCAACGTTGTATCCGGTGGTAATGATTTCTTCTTTGAAGATTTCCGTCTGATTATCGATGTTTACAGTAATGTTGATACTTATATGCGTATCAAGATTTACGAACAATTGACATTGATATACACCGATTATCAAGGTGATGTTACTGAGCTGTCAATTCTCTTCGATGGACATATGCCTTTCAATTATGATTTAAATAACTGGTACGACAATCGTACTTACGATAATTATATCTATTACACGACCGCTGTTCAAAGGGTCAATGAAACCACAGCATTGGAGATTGGTTTGATTGATTCTTATTTTGTCGGTGAATCTTTTAATACGTACGCTCCTGGATATTCGCTTCAGATTGGATTTTCAATCGAAGCTGTCCAAAGCGATGGAGGACCTGAAAATGTTTGGGATCTTCCAACACCGCCGTGGGGCGGATCGTGGTAGGGGGTGGATGAGATGAAAAACACTTTACACATTGCTAAGCATTCTTTTGTTCTTCTATTCACCTTGTTATTCGCTCTTATTACCACTTCATTCTTCCTAGAGGCTAATGGCACTCTTGTAAATGCAATAAATCTACCAACAGAAGATATTCTTGAATTCGAAGGAACTTTCGATTGGGAGACTCCGTTATCTACGCCGTCTAGTAGCACGGATTATATTACTTATACTCAGTTCCGTACGAATGTTTGCAAGTATACGACGGCTGATGCGACTACTTGCCAAACTAATTTGGCGGGTAGAACTATCAGATTTGACACTGCAGAAGAACTTTACTGGTTCTCAGTGGATGTTTCATTTGAAGAAGTATATTCAACCGGAGTTCCAGCAGAGGATCATAAACTTTCTGATAGCAAAATAGAATTTATTTTGGCACAACACTATGTTTTGGGTAAAAACATTGATTACTCAATCATGCAGTCCAAAGCATTCATTCCAATTGGATATGCGTTCAATGATGTTGAACAAACGGTTTATGAACGCTCATTTACTGGAATTCTAGATGGGCAAGGATTCGCGATTTCTCATTTGTATGTTGCCGGTTATGATCATTTAGTCTATGTTGATAACGTTGATGAAGTTACTACGATCGACATTGCTTTAAGTGAGCATTATAGCATGTTCAACTACAATGAAGGAACAATTGAGAACCTTGGTTTGATAGATCCAAACCTAGAAATTCTTGATTTGCATATTGATATCACCAAATTGTCAAATTTAGTAGGATTCAATATGGCTGGCGGAGTAGTCCAAAATGTGTATGTTATCGATACTAGAACTACAACCACGACTGCCGGTATGCGTTATCAGGTTGGAACATCTTCTGAAGATTTCCAAGCCGCAGGTATTATGCACACTAATCAAGGGACTTTCCAAAATGCTTATTATGTATCTTTGGTGGTTATAAATGGTAACTACATAAACAAATTCCATGTTCAACCGGTTTTATATTCCAATTCAGGAACAATCGGTCATTTAGTATATGATTCTGAAAGATATTTGTATCCTACTGTTGTAGTAGGTAGTTCAACATTTATCATTGATTTACCTAATGGTTATGCGACCGGTGAAACAACAAACACACTGAAAAGCACAAGTTCAACTCTTAATCAAGTTGCTGATTTGTGGTATTTTTATCCATCTGATGGATATCCTTTGTTACAAGGATTCGAGTATGACGACATCGAACATGTGTATTATATTGATACACCGGTTCAACTAGCATTTTTCTCAAGAGTAATTGCATTTCTATCGGTAAAAAATGGAACAACTTTCGCGGCTGCGGATTATGTTATCACATCTGACCTTGATATGAGTACATTGGCACCGAACGCTTATGGTGTACCGACCGCAACCTTCACCGGAACATTGTCGGGATTGAATCCTGAAGCGGCAGACCTAAGCGAAAATTACTACATATACAACCTGAACCTTAGTGTAAATATTATAAGAGGAACCGAGTATTATGCCGGTCTTTTCAGTATACTTGGCGCCGGTTCAGAAGTATCAAATCTTAATTTCAGTGCTTCTACAGTAAGCTTTACCAATACTGATTTGAACTATAGTTACACCTTCTACATCGGAGCTATCGCCGGCAAAATGTTGGGAGGGACTATTTCCAATGTTTTGCTTGATGTAGATATCAATCTTGGTACACAGGCAATTGGTAAAACATATGCTGGCGGGTTAGTTGGAAAAGCATCTGGTATTATTGAGAACGTTTCCAGCAATGGTGATATGACATCGGGTAACCATGTCTTCAACTCTTCCTACAGTATCAAACCAGTCTATAATATTGGTGGCGTAATTGGTGGAGCAGAACTTGGTAAACTAACAGTCCAAGATGTAGTGAACCATGGAACAATTTACGGATTTCAAACGGCATCAGCTATTACTTTGGCAACCGGATACACATCGGTAGAAGTTCGGACTGGTGGTGTTATCGGTTATGTAAATAATACGGTAAATAATATCAATGAATTAATAAATGTGGCTAATTTCGGAGACATTTATTTAGCAAATATCATCTACTCCGTCGGTGTGCCTTCATATCATTATGTTGGAGGAGTTTTCGGAAAACAAGGCGGCTTAGCTCCAATCATTGAAGCAAACGATGAATATAAATTCGCCAATCTTTATAATGAAGGCGATATCTATAAAACTTATGTGGCTAATACGGCTGTTGTTAGGGCGGCGGGTATCGGAGTAAATAATACTACCGAAGCAGTAGAATATGCGCTTCTTTTTAACCACGGAACATTCAATTATACAGAAGGGGCGGCCACCTATACTCAGACTCAATTCAAATTCGTAGCTTTGATTTTTGATATTTCAAGTTATGGAGTGACAATTTCTAGAGCATATAATTACGCAGACTTGAATTATGACTCTAATATATATTATGACATTTCAGCTTTATATTATTCTTTAAACAATAATGCCACAACTTTGAGATACGTCGCAAACTATGGAAACTTGAATTATTATATCAGTAGCGGATCAACGCAGATGACTTTGGCAACAAACGTTTATATTACTGGTATTACAAGAAACACAAATGTCAATTATCTTAATGTTTATAACTATGGAACAATAAACGTAGTCAACGTCAACACCAGCACATATACTTTGTATGTTGCCGGTATAACGACACAGTTGACTTCAGGGAAATATATCAAAAATTCATTGAACGATGGAGATATTCACGTCGCCAAGATTGCCGGAAGCGGAAATATCTATATCGGCGGTATTGTCAATACCAACCTGTCTGGAGATTTACAGGATCCTGGACAATCACCGACGCAACCAGTAGCTACAATCGGAATAATCAATACCATCAATTCTGGCGAGATAAATACTTCTTATGGCCTTGAAGCTCAAAATCTTTATGGTATCAATGGAACAAACAATACCTTTATAGGTGGAATAACGACCCTAAACAAAGGATCAATCCAAGATGCCGCAAACTTAGGCGATATCAAAGCCTATAATTCTTACGCTTCCAGTTCATTCTCATATGAGACAGACACAACTTATGCGGGATTGATTATTTCCTATAACTCCGGTATCGCAGCCGGAGGTATCGCAGCGGCGGTAATTGGTGGAACTTCAAGAATCTATGATACAGCCAACAATGGAGATGTCCTTGTCACTGCTAACAAATATGTTAGAGCCGGAGGAATTTTAGGCACTTCATTGTACAGAGAAGCCACTGGTGGTGGAATCACTACCGGCATGGGACTGTCAGACGATATTCAAAGCTCAGTCTTGTCCAATGGATTGAACTTCGGTAATATATCGGCTTTGTCTAATACCATTGCGACTTACAGTACGTCGACAACCAATCAAACATTCACTCTGACCAATGATGGTGGAGTTACTGGACCTAGCGTTACGGTTAGTACGGTTACCGGAAACGAAGAACGTCCGCCAATCTATTCCAGTGCGGGTGGAGTTATCGGATACGGGCTTAGTATAATGCAACGTATGTTAAACCATGGAACGATATCGGCGACCGATGTTGCCGGAGGAGTTGTTGGCGCGACATATGTTCTCGGTAGCGTCACAACAGTAGTTAATATTACTACAGCCATTAATTATGGTGCGGTTAAATCAGTAGCCAACACAAATGTTTCGTCAATAAATAAATATTCAATGTCATATTCAAATATTTCCTCATACTATATGGCTGATGGAAATACATTCATCTTCCCTTCAGGTTATTCCAAAGAGGCTCCAGGAACCAAACGTGGTTTTGGAGGTATTTTTGGACGTCTCCAAAGAGGACTGAGTGGAATTATGACAAGCGCGGGCGGTGCTTTTGACTTCATTGTTAACGCTAACGAGCATGTTGATTTAATCGGACGTTTGGACCAAGTTCATAACTTCTCAAGTTCCTCAAGATATTTCCGTTTCAACGACGGAATATTCTATTCAGCAAAACTAAATGATACAACTCAAAACGTGTTTACCGGATTTAGAATAGGTACTGCAGGTACAATTGCTTCATATACAGGTTCATCTAGAAACTGGGATATCACGGCGAATTATTATACTTATTTTGAACAAGTGGGAATTGTTGCCACTTACTTGTATAATCAGTCCACAACTTACCCGGGGACATATCATAGTACATCTAGGAATACACCGATTATTGGTGCAACTACAACAACTACAGCCTATCTTGGTGGGTTGATGGTGCCGTGGATTACCGAAGATCCTAGCGATCCGAATATAACAAATTCCGATGAAGAATACATGTATGACGCTGATTTCCCAATGCGTACAGATCCTGATTTGACAGAGTATATCTACTTTATGGCAAACGATTTGTTAGCGCCGAGATTCACCACGGAACGCCCTAACGGAATGTATGTACTTTCAACTTCAGCCGGACAATCTTACGGTTCTGTTCTTCCAAAAAACATCGACATGTCATATATAAGAATGATCGATGAAGATTATAGCGGGTTCATATCACTGTTTATGGACTATACTTTGGTATCACCAGTATTAAAAACATATCTCGATTCAACAATCGAAGATGCATACGATGATTTGAAACAAACCACTTTTAACGATAAAGCTGAGTTGATTCCTAATGATTCGGTTTTTGTCACAATTGATGAAGATGACGGAAGCAACACTACATTAACTCAACCAGAAGTGGATTATATTAATAAAACCGTGACTTTCTCCATATCGATGGAGGCTTTTGATTCTGAACAGACGACGGCAACCTACTCGATTACCAACGCTCTTATATCATCAAATGCCTTGATTGCGGTCAGAGTTTACGATTATTATGGTTATACTCCATCGCAAGCCGAATTGGAAGCTTTCCGAGAATTGTTGGTACCGGAGAAAAATAATGTTATCTCAACAAGTTACCCAGCAGAATTAAGTGTTACTTTACCAAGCCATGAAATTACTTCGAACGTGACATTATCAATTGGGTTCTTTACGATTTATTCGGAGGCATTCATCGGCGATGACTTGTATGCGCATGATACATATTATAATGAATACGAAGTCTTTATCGAATTTACTCCTACTTTAGGGCAATTGCCGGGTAATACTCAGATTGAGACAGTTCAATTTAATGGCGGAGGGACAGTCGCCGCATCTGGAACTACTGACGTAAGAAGTTTGGGAACTGTCAACTATTTAGGGTCAATTACCCTTAATTTTGAAGATACTAAAGGCGTTTTCACCCAAGGATATGACTTTAAAAATTATTTTGTGATAAAATATTATGATGGAACTCAAGTAGGAACTAGTTATTATTCAGTTTCATCATCTCCAGTCAATATAATCAGCGGAACCGGATATTATAGCATCACATTTACATTTACCAATGTGACGAAGATGGGAGATTATTATTTTGAATATCGTTATTTCCCGACTTCGACTTTATATACTTGTTACTTCGATAAAGGCGCTTCATCAGCGAGTGCATTGACCGATTTTACTTATTATTCAGAAGATGATTCAATTTCTTTCAACAGCTTTGTAATCACTTCATATTTAAATCTTGGTTATGACATCGAAGATTTCATGGATACAGGCACAAACAATTTTTCCAGTTCAACCAATACTGGATTACCTAGCTATGTTTCCAATGTTACATACAATATTGATTTCATGACTTCCGGTAGTTTGATAATTAGTCCTTTCGCTGAAATAATAAGCGCAAGGCTGGTTTCAGTAACCATCACCGACGGATACAAAACTTACCAGATGGAATATATCGTCCAAGCGGAAGACGGCAGCTCACAATCTGTTTATACTCATAATTTGATTGAAAGAACAGTTGATTTGACCTCTGTCTTAAAGGACGGAAATGATACGGAAATCACCGATGTATTCACAACTCGAGAAGCGGCTTTAACAGAATTCATGATTGATCTTGGATTTGATCAGGAATTGAATCTATATGTAATTGAACCGGGGGCATATTCATATTTGGAGATTTCAGTTACTGGCACTACAAATGATGAACTTACTACCTATACACCTGAACAAATAGTCGGTATCACATATGATGTAAATGATTATTTATACATATTTATGACATATGAGACCTTACCTGGAATCTATACTTTTAGTTTTATCTATTATCGTGACGGCTCGCCGACAGATTATGTTACTTTTGAAACGGACCTTGTAATAACCAAATTCCTAGGATCAAATTCATACTTAACCGATATCAAGTTCTCTGAACTCGCAAATGAAACAACCTATCCTGACATAAACCTTACTAATGAATATGGAGTGATTCAAAGCACACCATATAATCCGGCAGTTTATTTTGAAGGAATCGACTATGACGGTTCTGATGAAGCTGAATGGCCATATTTCAAAATCGATGGTCGCGTCAGCAACGTTCCTCTGGATGCATATACCCCGTATTTCCTTGATTATCTGCCATACGGTGCGACCATAAGCAGATATGCGTACGATCCTAATACGACAAGTTGGTATTGGACTCCGGAAGCGGATGCCAATTCCAGCGGTGAAATCCTTGGCCAACTTGAAACAGACTATACCATCTTCCCGGATACAGGCCTTGAACCTGGAGACGGAGAAGAAGTAATGATTCAATTCAGGGTTACAGCAGAGGATGGCATTACTCAGGTTTACTACTTCATTACCGTGACAGACGTTACCTACAACCTTTCAATCGTCTTTGACATTTATTATTGTACAGATGAGACCCAAGGAAGTTGTACTCTAGCCAGTGAATCCGTAGATTTTAGCGACGAATTGGTAATCATCACCATCAAGAATATGCAAACGGACGGAGATGATTCGGTATTCGATGTAGATGATCCGGATGATTTCCCTTCATTCACTACAGTGTATGGCTTGAATAACAGAATGACTCAATTCTATTACACAAGCGACAGTGCATATACCTATAAATTTGGTCGTAACATGGCGGGATTCTATACCTTTGCGGTGGAATTGCCTCTAGACCAATATCTAAATAATTTATATACCTATGAAATCGAGTTCGGCGAATATTACTTAAATGATGCCAGCAATTACGTCAGCGGTCTAACCGGAAAATATTTCTACATCGAGTATGCAACAAGCATCAGGACCAGAAGATTCAATGTTTATATCAGGCCGATAGAAACACCAAGTACAGATGCACCTTTCGGTCTGTTCGAGTTCTTTAAATCCTGGTTCGAATAATTAGCGAGGTGAAGCATGGTTAAGAAGAAAAAGAATGAAAGAGTTAGAAAAAACAGCCTCACAAGCAAGATAGTCGGCTTGACCGTTTTTCTTGATGCTTTGTTTTTGGTACTGATTCTAGCCGGAGCGATATTCCTTTATTACTTTAGACTTAATCAGGAGCGAGTCTCCGCTTCAGAGTATCAAAATCAGGTCATTAACGAAAGGTTTAATGAACTGATCGATGATATCAAAAGCGATGTGAACAAACTAGCGACCGATTCAGATATTATTAACTATCTTAATTACGTTAATCAAGATAATCCACCGGTAATTACCGATACAAATGATCCTAATTATCCTATTTACGAAGCTTATTTGTTTCAAGCAGGAATTATTATGGATTATCAAGAAGATGAATTGTTTGATTTGGTATATGTTGCCACGGATACGGAATGTTCGGTCGGAGCTGATGGCTGTGGCATTACGTCTTCAGGCGAATTATCAAACATTGACTGGAATTTAACTGAAAGACCTTGGTATATTGCCCTCGGTGAAAACGATGCAATTATGTCTTCACCTTATATTGATGATATGACCGGCGAATATGCCATTACATATATCGAAAAAGTATATGACGGCGATCAAATGATAGGTTACGTGGGCGTCGATGTTCTGCTAACTACTTTAGCGGAAGTATTGGATGCATCGTATGAAGACATATTGGGATCGACAAATGAGATTATTTTAATATCGGATATTACTACAAGTCCGGTGTTGTTCTACATGTCGACTGACGATTCCGCTGATTATTATCTTGCGGACAACGTAAATTTCTCGTCAATTGACTCGACTTTAGGATACAACGGTAACGGATTGTCTTTCCTTTTGAATAAATATGAGTCAGGTGTTGCAATCAATGAAAATGTATTTAACAGCAGCTTCATAGTCAACTACAATGATTTTGAGAATACCAATTTCACTCTAGTGACCTTGTATTACATTCAAACCCTGTTTGGAATGGAAATCATGTTCCTCATCCTTGTTGGAGTTGCTGCTTTATTGATTTTCCTTATTGGATCCGTCATGCATAACTCAGTCAAGAAGTCTTTGAGTCCAATCGATAGGATTTTGGAATCAATTGAAGAAATCAAGAATGGAAATTACGAAATAAGAATCAACATTAGAGAAAACAACGAATTGAGACAAATCGGACATGCCATCAACATTATGTCAGAAGAGATTAATAGACAAATACAAAAAACATATGACACTTTGGCTTATGATGTCCTGACAGGATTAAAGAACAGAGCGTCTGCCAGCAGTGAAATCGATAAGACAATTCTTAAAGCTGACACAAGATCGGCAGTATGTCTAATTCAAGTAGATAATCTGAAAAACATCAATGTAACCAAAGGTCAGATAATCGGAGATAATCTAATCAAAGCTATCGCCGATGAATTAAGCAAAGTATTTAAAAGCAATGAAGCCTTGTTTTCCAATGGCGGTAACGAGTTCGTATACATTAAAGAAAAAATCAACTCCTTGGAAGAAGTGGAATTCGCGTTAAACCGACTATTGACTCACTTCAAGCAGCCTTTAGTCGTTAAAAATATCAAAACAGAAGTAAAACTTCACGTGGGAGTAGCTATTTATCCTTCTGATGGAACGAATTTGGATGAACTAATCAAAAAATGTGATACAGCATTGTTCAAAGCATCTGAAGAAGGATACAAGAAAATTATCTTCTATAACGAAAAGATTGCCCGATCAGTTAGTTACCAAGCAGAAATTTCCGAACAATTATCACAAGCTATTACTAAGAATCAGATATATCTCAGATACCAACCGCTTATTACAAATGCAAATGAAATATATGGATTTGAAGCTCTTGCCAGATGGTCATCGCCGACGTTGGGAGAAATCGGACCTCAGGTCTTCATTGCCAACGCTGAAGAATCTTATCTGATT